>CAMDBQ010000061.1 GCA_945889365.1 Legionella genomosp. 1
GCCACGATCAAGTTCCAGAATCCATTCCGCGGCATTATCAAGGAAATACCGATCATGGGTAATAGCAACCACAGTGCCGGGGAAATCATGCAGAAAATGCTCCAACCATGCAACGCTCTCAGCATCCAAATGGTTGGTTGGTTCATCGAGTAATAACATGTCAGGATTTGACAAGAGTAAACGACACAAAGCGACGCGGCGTTTCTCACCACCCGACAATTTCCCTACAATGGCATCCCACTCAGGTAAACGCAGCGCATCAGCAGCAATTTCGAATTGGCGATCAAGATCCCAGCCACCACCAACTTCAATTTCATGTTGCAAATCACCTTGTTCAGTCAGCAATGCTGTCATTTCATCATCGCTCATGGGCTCAGCGAAGCGCATGCTAATGGCATCAAATTTTGCCAACTTCTCTTTCATCTCAACAACAGCCTCTTCAACTACTTCACGGACTGTTTTGGTCAAATCAATTTCCGGCTCTTGCGCCAAATAACCAATTTTGATCCCTGGTTGTGGCCGAGCTTCGCCTTCAAACTGCGTGTCCACGCCTGCCATAATTCGCAGTAGCGTTGATTTTCCAGAGCCGTTTAGACCCAACACACCAATTTTGGCGCCAGGGTAAAAACTTAAATTAATATTTTTCAGAATGAAGCGTTGATTCTCTACAACTTTATTCACCTGATTCATGGTGTAAATATACTGTGCCATAAATGCTAACTCCAAGTACTATCATTGTTCGTCAATGTTGGGCCTTGGCCCAACCTACAAATTCACTATTCCCAATCTAAAATCACTTTACCTGATTGGCCCGAAGCCATTATTTGAAACGCCTCCTGGTAATCTTTCACCGGAAATCGATGAGTAATCACGGGCGATACATCCAAACCGCTTTGCAACATGGCAATCATTTTATACCAGGTTTCAAACATTTCACGGCCGTAAATCCCTTTGATCACCAAACCTTTAAAAATCACATTATTCCAATCGATTGCGGTTTCCTTTGGCGGGATACCTAACATGGCTATCTGTCCGCCATGATTCATCGCTTTCACCATCTCGTTCAATGCCGTAGGACTACCTGACATCTCAAGCCCCACATCAAATCCTTCCGTCATACCCAATTCGTCCATTACATCTTGAATACGTTGGTGCTTAACATTAACCGCATGGCTTGCACCCATTTTACGAGCTAGATCAAGACGGTAATCGTTCACATCGGTAATGACAATGTGTCGTGCGCCAATGTGACGTAAAATCGCAACCGCCATAATACCGATGGGACCCGCACCTGTAATCAATACGTCTTCACCCACGACATTAAACGCCAATGCACAATGGGTTGCATTGCCTAATGGATCAAGAATAGACGCTTGTTCGGCCGTGATATTATCGGGTAATAGCATGACGTTGCTAGACGGAATCACTAAATATTCCGCAAAACAACCGGCACGATTAACGCCAACACCTTCCGTATTACGACACAAATGCCGTCTACCGGCGCGGCAATTACGGCAATGTCCGCAGGTAAGATGGCCTTCACCAGATACGCGCTGCCCAGGTTTCATGCCTTTGACTTCACTGCCTACTTCAACAATTTCACCATAAAATTCGTGCCCAACAGTCATGGGTACAGGAATGGTTGCTTGCGCCCAATCATCCCATGCGTAAATATGAATGTCCGTACCGCAAATAGCCGTTTTGCCAATTTTTATCAGTACATCATTAACACCACATGTAGGCTTTGGAACGTCTTGCAGCCAAATACCTGGCTCACGTTTTGCTTTGACTAATGATTTCATGAAGATCCTTTTTAATTCGTCGACCGTCTTTGCGAGACTAAATAACACCCAGCTCACGCCCTACCTTGCCAAAAGCTGCCAATGCTTTATCCAAATGATGTAACTCATGCGCGGCTGAGAGTTGAGTACGAATACGTGCCATGCCTTTTGGCACAACTGGGAATGAAAACCCAACCACATAAATGCCTTCTGCCAGCAAAAGCTCAGCCATACGACCAGCCAGTGCAGCGTCACCTAACATGACCGGAATAATCGGATGTTCGCCGGGAATTAAAGTAAAACCTAATTTGCTTAATCCAGCACGAAAATATCCAGCATTGCGTTTTAATTTTGTCAACAACTCAGGGTGATGTTGTATCAGATCCAGCACAGCGATGGATGTTTGCGCAATAACCGGTGCCAGAGTATTGGAAAAAAGATAAGGGCGTGAACGTTGTCGCAACCATTCAATAATCGGTTTACTAGCGGCTGTATACCCACCAGATGCACCGCCTAAGGCTTTACCCAGCGTACCGGTAAGGATATCAATTTTATCCATCACACCAAAATGCTCAGGCGTACCGCGCCCTGTTTTACCAATAAAGCCGACCGCATGAGAATCATCAACCATGACCATGGCATCGTATTTTTCTGCCAGTTCACAAATCCCTGGCAAATTCGCCAGCACGCCGTCCATTGAAAAAACACCATCGGTTGCGATTAACCGAAAACGTGCATCTTTAGCCGCAATCAACTGGGCTTCCAAATCGTTCATGTCATTATTGGCATAGCGAAAACGCATGGCTTTACACAAACGCACGCCATCAATAATACTGGCATGATTTAGCGCATCACTGATAATGGCGTCTTCCGCACCTAACAAGGTTTCAAATAAACCCGTATTCGCATCAAAGCAAGACGAATACAATATTGTATCGTCCATGCGCAAAAAGGTGCTGATGTTTTTCTCAAGGATTTTATGCGGCGTTTGCGTACCACAAATGAATCGCACTGATGCCATACCATAACCAAATTCGGATAAAGCACGATGCCCTTCTGCAATCAAATCAGGATGATTTGCAAGCCCCAAATAATTATTGGCACAAAGATTAATGACTTCATCATCATTAACGCGCACAGCAGCCTGCTGTTGCGTGGAAATCACACGCTCAGGTTTAAACAAGCCTTCCTGCTTTATAGTAGATAACTCAGTTTGCAGAAAATCAGCGAAACGGTCATGCACAGCGCTCTCCTTGGGATCTTTAAAACCCGCGATTATAACAAGTTTTAGACAGCAGAACTAGGTTAAACCCTGTTCCGCAGCTTCTTATCTGTATTGTATTGTGAAAGCGAATACACAGCCCATAACGCAGCGGGGATCCAGCCAATCAGCGTGATTTGCAAAATCAAACAGATCATCCCGGCAAAGGGTCTGCCGATAGTGAAAAAACTTAAGAAGGGTAAAAATATAGCTAAGAATAAACGCATTTCATGTCCTTTAGAATGGGTGGTGATTACACTTTAATTATACAGGATTGATCATGAATGGCGAAAGCAGTTGCTGATTAATCTACTGGTGGACACGTCGCTATCATGGCTGCCCATCCCTACATTACACGGGATTTGCGCTGTCGATAAATTGGTGCTGTACACCAAATTTTGTTGAGAGGTGTTGGCCCAACGCTTGAATACCATAACGTTCAGTTGCATGATGGCCGCAGGCGAAATAATGCATCCCAAACTCCTGAGCTTGGTAATAGGTTCGCTCTGAAATTTCTCCACTGATATAAGCATCAACGCCCAATCGATAGGCGTCTTCAATAAAATCCTGAGCACCACCGCTGCACCATGCCAAACGTTGAATGGGTTTTGTAGAACCCGATACGCACAAGGGTTCGCGTTGTAGTTTTTGGCTCAACACATGCGACAGCTCAGTTGTGGTCATTGGTGTACTTAGCATACCTGACCATAGAAGATTCGGTGTTTTTCCTGCAGCATGGGTTTTTATGTCATCCAATTCAAGCAATTGCCCAAGGCAAGCGTTGTTGCCTAGTTCACTATGACAATCCAGAGGCAGATGATAGGCGAATAAATTCAAATCATGCTTGATAAGCTGACCGATGCGTTGCCGTTTCATGCCGACAATCACTGGATCTTCACCGCGCCAAAAATACCCGTGATGAACCAACAGAGCGTCAGCTTTAAGAGAGATGGCTTTGGTGATCGCCTCGTGCGAGGCCGTTACTGCGGTACAAATTCGATTGATCGCGTCGCGACCCTCTACTTGAATACCATTGGGTGCGTAGTCGTTAAAACTATTGCACGCAAGGTATTCGTTAAGGTAGAGGGCTAATGCATCGCGGTTAATCATGATTAATCACGCTTGATATCGGCGCCCAGCATGGAGAGTTTTTCCTCTATGCGCTCATAACCCCGATCAACGTGATAAATGCGCTCAACGATGGTTTCACCTTCAGCTGCAAGTCCTGCCAAAATCAGACTGGCTGAGGCACGTAAATCCGTAGCCATAACTGGTGCACCGGTTAATTTTTCAGCGCCAGTGATCAAGGCTGCCTTGCCATTCAGACGAATTTTTGCACCCATACGCTGTAATTCCTGCACGTGCATGAAACGATTTTCAAAAATGTTTTCAATTACGGAAGATGATCCATCAGCAACGGTATTTAATGCCATGAATTGTGCTTGCATATCTGTAGGGAAAGCAGGATATGGAGCAGTTGAAATATCAACCGCTTGTGGTCGTTGGCCATGCATATCCAAGGTAACCCAATCTTCGCCTAAAGTTAAAGACGCGCCTGCTTCTTCAAACTTACACAGCATTGACAGTAAATTATCGGGTTTAACCTTTCTCACCGTTACCTGCCCGCGCGTTATTGCACCCGCTGCAAGGTATGTGCCTGCTTCAATTCGGTCTGGCATAACAGGATATGCGCCACCGCCTAATGATTCAACACCCTCGACTTCGATGGTATGGGTTCCAGCACCGGTAATGCGCGCACCCATTTGGATTAGGAAATTGGCTAAATCCAACACTTCTGGCTCTCGTGCGGCATTTTTAATGATGGTTTTGCCTTCAGCAAGAACAGCTGCCATCAGGATATTTTCTGTGCCGGTTACCGTAACGGTATCAAATACCAACGTTCTACCTTGCAGACGACCATTTTTGCAACGGGCTTTAATAAAGCCGTTCGTAACCGTGATATCTGCGCCCATAGTTTTCAGTGCTTTTAAATGCAAATCAACAGGACGAGTACCAATAGCGCAACCGCCTGGCAATGACACATCGGCTTGACCAAAACGCGCAAGCAACGGACCTAGCACCAGAATAGATGCGCGCATGGTTTTAACCAGTTCGTATGGTGCTACAAATTCATTCACTTGATTTGCATCAACCAGAACATTCATTTTTTCATCGACAACCAGCTTGGCGCCCAATTGGCCTAACAATTCCATCATGGTGGTCACATCATTAAGATGAGGGACGTTAGAAATGGTTACATTATCGGTAGCCAACAACGTAGCCGCCATAATAGGCAGGGCCGCATTTTTTGCACCAGAAATCGTCACATCACCCTGCAGTGGTTTCCCACCATTAATAATCAATTTATCCACGTTGTTTCTCCCATTCGGCTGTTGTCCAGGTTTTCATGTTCACGGCATGTAACTGACCCGATACAATATATTCATTAAGACGTGCGTAAACCCATTGTTGACGGGCGACTCTGGTTTTCCCAAAAAACGCATCTGAAACAATGGTTACATCGTAATGATAACCATCGCCTTCAACGTGGACATGTTCTACATCGTCTGCGCTTAACATCTTTTTTAATTCTTCATTACTGATCATTAAACTACCTTACAAAATCGTGTCCACACCGCAAAACTCTGCCAATTCGTGAATCACTTTTGGCATACCTTCAATTTCAAATGACTTGTTATAATGCTTGCAAAGCCGTTTAGCCTCAATGAGCAATGCAAGGCCTGCACTATCACAGTGCTTCACCTGACTTAAATTAAGGCGCAAGCGAGTTACATCAGACGCTTGCACACATTTGAACAAGCGTTTTCTATCTGACTCCACCTTGGCAAAGGTTAAGCTCACTGAGGGCTCAAATACTTGCGCACTCACAATCAGGCCGCCTTCTTGGCTTGCTGCATTTGCGCTATTAAATCCTGCATTGATGAATTTTGCAAAACCTGACCGAATTGTGATCGGAAACTTTGCAACAAACTCACCCCTTCAACGCTCAAATCGTATATTTTCCATTGGCCATTTTTGGATACTAAACTGTAACTAAGCGGAATACGTTGGCCGTTGGGGCGCGAAATCACACTGGATACGCTTGTAAATCGACTATCACCCGCTTCACGCATAGGCATAAACGCAACCGTTTCACCGGAGTATTGTGCCAATGGGCTTGCGTAAGTGCGAATCACCAGTTTTGTGAATGCGCTTGTAAACTCTTTTTTCTCAGTGGCAGATGCTTTATTCCAGGCTTGTCGCCCCAGTACTGACCGTGCCATGCCATTCACATCTACATTCGGCAATAAATAGCGCTCAATGGCTTGATAAACAATTTGATGATTGGATTTCAAGTTGGACGGATTCTTTTTCAGTATATCAATAATCTGGGTTGCTGAATTTTGAAGCATGGGAAGCGGTGAAGGCTGCGCCCACACCAGCTGGGTAAAAACCAAGCTTACTGCAAAGATAATTCCATTCAATCTTTTCATGATTCACCTATTTTTTAATATTAAATAACAGTTGGCCGATTAAATTTTCAAGGATAATCGCCTCTTGGGTTTTGGCAATAACATCGCCCGCACGCAAATAAGGGTGCTCTTTATTTTCATCATCAAAACCCGGCACAATACTAATATAATTCGACCCCAATAAACCCTGTGTTAAAATCCGCGCAGAGACATCTTCATAAGGGATGGGCTTGTTGCGGTACAAGAACATGGTGACGTTTGCATTCAACTGCCCAGGCTGCAATTCGATGCGTGTAACCTCACCAATTCGCACCCCTGCAACGGTTACCGGCGCACGCACTTTCAAGCCGCCAATATCCGTAAAATCAGCGCTAATTGAATACCCTTTTTTAGAGGCGAATTCCGTAATACCACTGACCTTCATCGCCATCACTGCCAAGGCCAACAAGCCGAGCAACATAAAAATCCCGACGCTAATATCAATATGTCGATACCGTTGCTTACTCATTTACCAGCCCCCTATCATCATTGCTGTCAATAAAAAATCAAACCCCAAAACCGTCAGTGACGAATACACGACAGTGCGCGTGGTTGCCTGACTGATGCCTTCCGCCGTTGGAGTGCACGTAAACCCTTGGTATACCGCAATCCATATCACCACAAAAGCAAATACAACACTCTTGATAATGCCGCTTACGACATCAAGACGGAAATCAACGGCCGATTGCATGTTCGACCAAAAACTGCCTGCATCAATACCCAGCCATTGTACACCAATCAAATAACCACCGAACACAGCAACCGCCGAAAAAATCAACGACAGAACGGGTAAAGCAATAAGGCCCGCTAAAAATCGCGGGTAGATAATACGACCCATTGGATCAACGCCCATCATATCCATGCTCGCCAACTGCTCGGTTGCCTTCATCAGGCCAATCTCAGCGGTTAATGCCGAACCAGCACGTCCTGCAAATAATAACGCGCTAATTACAGGCCCTAACTCTCGGCAAATGCTTAATGCCAGCAATTGACCCAATTGAGACGCTGCACCAAATTTTTCCAGCGTATTATACCCTTGTAGCCCCACAACCATGCCAATAAATAAAGCTGAAACAGCAATAATTAGGCATGATAACACACCAATAAAGTGAAGTTGTAATCTCAGAGCCGGCCAAAGGCGGATTATGTCTGGTTTTCTGCACAAAACACGCAATAAAAAGAGCCCGGAAGATCCCAGTGCTTGCACTGAAT
>CAMDBQ010000062.1 GCA_945889365.1 Legionella genomosp. 1
AAATTTTAATGCGACAGCCGTGCAATTCCGTTGTGGTTTGGGCGAAATAATTACGGGTTTTTCAAAATTACCCTATTTATGCAACAACGCCTATTTGATACATTAACTTGCATAATAACACTATTTGTACTAAGTTTTAAATGAAGTCATTCAATTTTCAATTCGCTTATTTATAAGGAGTAACAAAATGAAAAAAATATTGATAGCTCTTTCAGTAACTGGGATTTTATTACTTAACTCTCTAAGTGTTTTTGCGTCGTGTCCTGTTGGTGCGTGTGAAAAAGGTTCAGCTCATAAATGTTGTGGGGGCTATAACTACAAATGTAATTGCGTTGGTATTAACTGTAATTGGTATCCTACAGCGGGTACTTGTTCCTGAATATATCACCAAAATAAATTAGAAACTCCTGATGGCTTTATAGGCTCGAGATAATCAGGTTTTTTTATTTTTAAAATCGATCACCTAATAGGTGAAATAACAAGAGAGAAAAAACATCTGATCCCCTCTCCACCGCGCGCAGCGTGGGGGAGAGGGTTAGGGTGAGGGGGTATAAAAGCTTGACGCGTAAGCGACTCATTAATGAATGTAGAGGTGCCCCATTGCATCATTAAATCAAATGGATAGAATTGTTTTTGCGAAAAAATACTAACCCACGATTTAAGCAAGGGAGCAAAAACGATCATGCCACAGAGCGCCTTACCCTTCCAGTACCAAGCCGAAAAAACTGACTCTGGCTTAACAGGTTTTGCAGGATTACCCTTATACGTAGAGCTTGCTAGACAAAGCGGCCTTGTTGGATACATTAATCAAAGCATGAAGACAAAGGTACGTGGATGGACCGATTCTGAACTGATTTTGTCATTAATGTTGTTAAATCTAGCTGGTGGTGATTGCATCAGTGATATTGAACGCCTGGAACAAGACGCAGGATTCAGGACATTACTGATTCAGTTTGCCACTCATGGCATGAGGCGCAAAGAGCGCCGCGCCTTTGAAAAACGATGGAGAAAGGCAAAAAGTCGTGGCTTGCCTTCCAATGCGGCGATTCATCGTTATTTGCCACAATTTCATTCACCTGAAGAAGAAAAAAATCGTGTTGAGGGCGCAGCGTTTATTCCTAAACCAAATGAGAAACTGAAGGCGTTAATTGGCTTGAATAAACCCCTGATTGCATGCGTACAACAGCAATCCCCTTCAGCTATTGCGACATTAGATCAGGATGCAACGCTAACGAACACATACAAACGAAAAGCACTGTATTGTTACAAAGGGTTTAAAGCGTACCAACCCTTCAACACCTACTGGGCAGAGCACGGTATTCTATTGCACAGTGAGTTCCGTGACGGTAATGTCAATGCCGGTTTTGGTCAATTGCGCATTTTGCAAGAAGCGATGGCGTTATTGCCACCAGATGTGAAACACGTACATTTACGCTCTGATAGCGCGGGCTATCAAGAAGATTTGATACGTTATTGTGCTGAAGGTAGTGATGCTCGTTTTGGTGTTATTCCTTTTGCAATTGCGGCGCGTGTCAGCGTTGGGATTAAAAAAGAAGCCCTGTCTCTTGATGAGAAACATTGGCATCCCATTTACCAAGAGGATGCTGATGGCAACAAAATAAAAACGAATCAGGAATGGGCTGATATTTGTTTTGTGCCAGATTGGGCGGTAAGAAGCAAAGCCAGCTACCGCTATTTAGCCATACGTGAAGCAATGAAACCATCAAAAACTAAAAATGATGATGAGCTGGATTTACCGTTTCAAACGATTAAATTAGATGGGGTAAGGTACAAGTTGTTTGCGGTTGTCACGAATCGCGACATAGATGGTTCTGATTTGATTCAATGGCACCGCAAGCGTTGCGGTAAAAGTGAGCACGTGCATAGTACGCAAAAAGAAGGATTGGCTGGCGGTCAATTGCCCTCTAATTTGTTTGGGGCAAATGCGGCATGGTGGGCGATTATGGTGCTATCTTTTAATCTGAATCGGTTAATGCAGATTGCGGCACTGCCCAAAGATTTGAAAGAAAGCAAAATGAAAGCATTACGATTTCATGTCATACAGTTACCAGGGCGCGTTATTCACCATGCAAGGCATGTATATGTTCGTGTTGAAGGTCATTGTTGTGAACTGCTTCAATTGATAAGAACCAAAATTACCAAGGTACGCAGTGGGATGCGGGCTTATGCTGTTAATACATCATAAGCGGGTGTCGCTAACGCGACCTGTTTTTAACCCCCCTCACCCTAGCCCTCCCCCACGCTCCGCGCGGTGGAGAGGGGATGGATCGGTTTGGCCTGTGAGAACACATTTTTTATTTATTTGTCGGGAATATGAGTGAAAATGATAAATTCAACTTGAAACCAACCGTTTTTGTTTGATTTTAGCTAAAAAGAGACCGATTAACGGACAAACCAGTATTGTTCATTTTTTTACCGATCAATTTAGGTGTTAGATCTTTATATCGTTATCGTTATCGTTATCGTTATCGTTATCGTTATGATATTTTAAAGAGACTTGTGGCTCTTTCCACAAGTCTTTTTAAGTTACTTCCAATGGTTTATGTGATCAAGCCGACGTTGGGGTATAAAGTCGGGTTGTTCAATTTTTTACCGATCAAATTAGGCCAATTGTTAATCTACCCAACTCATGTATAATCTTTTCTGCGCCGATTTGAAAACTCAGCTTGCGGGCGCTTGATTGACGGATTATTGCCAATTGAAAATACGGCTAAAGCGGGCATAAAAAACCCCCTTCTTAGTGACCCGCCTGCTGCAATACCCTGGGCTAATGTAATGATTGAACTAACTGGCTTGAAAAAATCCTATGCCGCTCACCTGGCATTGCGTCATGTTGATCTATTTGTGCAAGAAGGCGAGGTATTTGGCATCATTGGTAAAAGTGGTGCGGGTAAATCGACCCTGTTGCGGTGTATCAATTTACTGGAACGCCCTGACTCAGGCCAAGTCCTGGTTGATGGCGAAGAGCTCACCACGCTGAGTGATGATCATTTACGCCGTGCCCGGCACAAAATGGCGATGATTTTCCAATCATTCAATTTATTAAACTCCAAAACCGTTTACGACAACATCGCCCTGCCCATGCGCATTCAAGGCATTGATGAAGCGCAGATTAAAAACAAAATTAATGAGCTACTACCGCTGGTGGAATTAAGCGACAAAATACACGCCTACCCATCTCAGCTAAGCGGCGGACAAAAACAACGCGTGGCGATTGCACGGGCGCTGAGCTGTTCTCCTAAAATCTTGCTTTGCGATGAGGCAACATCAGCCCTTGACCCCGAAACCACTGAATCCATCTTGTCCCTGCTGAAAAAAATCAATGCCATGTATGGCATTACCATTGTCCTGATTACCCATGAAATGGATGTCATCAAACGGATCTGCCATCGCTTGGCCATCATGGACAACGGTAATATCGTTGAAACCACCGCCCTGGCCACTGTATTCAGCAAGAAAGCCAGTCTGGCGCGAAGCATGTTATACGCTCAACTCAGCCCGAAACTGCCTGCCTGCATCAACAGCCAGTTATCAGACGTACAAACCAATCACCCATTATTACGCCTGTTTTTTGAAGGCACGGATGCAACCGTACCCTTTATCAGCCAAGCCAGTCGAGATTTGAATCTCGATATTAATATCTTGCTGGCCAATGTCGATAGCATTGATGGCGTTGCATGCGGGGTACTGGTGGTTGAGTTACATGCGAATAACGACGTATTGCAAGCGTTTATCAAACGCTGCGAGCAATCAAATCTAACCGTGGAGATGTTGGGATATGTCACTAACCATGCTGTATGATTTACTAATAGCCACAGGTGAAACCCTGTATATGGTGCTGATTAGCGGCTTATTTGCCGTATTAATCGGCCTGCCGATGGGTACGTTGCTGTTTACCAGTGCCAAAGTAAAACCGCATGCCCTTCTCAACCGAATGATATCCGGATTCATTAATATCAGCCGTTCAATACCGTTTATTATTTTGCTGGTAGCGATTATCCCCTTCACACGATTGCTGGTAGGAACGTCCATTGGAATGCATGCTGCGATGGTGCCCTTGACCTTAGGTGCGGCACCCTTTTTTGCACGACTGGTGGATAATGTGTATCAAAGCCTACCCTCGGGTCTGATTGAAGCAGGCTTTGCGATGGGTGCGAATACCTGGCAAATGGTGCGGCATATTTTATTACCGGAAGCACGCCCTGCATTGATTCACGCAGTGACCGTGACCGCCATCACGCTGGTCAATTACTCAGCCATGGCAGGCACGGTTGGCGGTGGCGGGTTAGGTGATTTGGCTATTCGATATGGCTACCAACGGTTTAATCCCACAATAATGCTGGCGACTGTCGCCATCCTGGTGGTGATTGTTCAATTATTACAAATGGGAGGCGATCGCCTCGCACGTCGTTTTTCAAGAGGAGTGTGTTAATGCGCCAATTTATATTTAAACGTACCTGTGCTGTCCTCGCCCTATCTCTCACATTATTAGCATGCGGCAAACAGGATCCCAATACCCTCGCGGTTGGCACCATTGCAGGCCCTGAAACAGAATTGGTGTATGTGGCGCAAACAGTTGCCCTCGAACAGTATGGTTTAACGATTAAAATTGTTGAATTCAGCGATTACAATTTGCCTAACGAAGCCCTGATGGACGGCACATTGGATGCGAATATTTATCAGCATCTACCCTATTTACAAGCCGCGAGTAAAGCACACGGTTATCATTTCGATGTGATCGGCAAAACGTTTGTCTACCCCACAGGGCTCTATTCAACCCAGATAAAGTCACTGCAAACATTGCCTGATCACGCGCTGATTGCCTTGCCCAACGACCCAAGCAATGAAGCTCGCGCGCTGTTACTGCTACAAAAAGCCGGCCTGATCACACTGAAAAGCACCCAAAACGCCACCATACGCGACGTGGCCAGCAATCCTAAAAAACTCCGCTTTAAAGAGCTCGACGCCGCCCAACTACCCCGTGTATTAGCCGACGTGGACGCCGCCGTCATCAACACTACGTTTGCGATCCCCGCAGGACTGAGCCCTTCACATGACGCCCTGTTTATCGAAAACAAAGATTCACCTTATGCTAATTTAATTGTGATTCGTCAAGACAGCGATAAGAAGGCGCAACTGGCATTATTGGTTAAAGCATTGAACTCCAAAGCAGTGAAAGATAAAGCACATGAATTGTTTGGTGATGCGGCTATTGTGGCGTGGTAGAGTATATTTACTGCTATACTATATAGTAAGACTTTAGCTATTTTTAAAAACGCGCTCTAAAGCGTCGTCTTTGCGAACGCTAGCCAAGCAATCCAGTCTGATTTTCAATTGGAAATCCGAACTTGATTGCTTGGCTAGCGCTCGCAAAGACGGTTAATTGGACAGCTTAATAAAAATGGCCAAAGTCGAGATAGTAAGACTTTCACAAATGACTGGAGTACAGAAATGGCAGATAAATCAGTTAACAAAACATTTGTCCATAGAGCAAAACGGCTCGCGAACTTTCTTGACTCCACCCTATGGCAACTCATGGGTTTTGATTCATCGGGGAAGTATCGTTACAACTTTGATCCGAACGCAGAAAAAGAGCAATTTCAGGCAACTAGGCTAGGTAAGTTCTCGCCTGATAAACAACATGAAGATAGTGCTAAGTTTATGGGAAGCTATAAAATACATGTGAACTTGAAAGCGCTGGATAGCCTGGAAATCTATAAAAAGGCAATGGAAAAAGATTTTACCGCTTTTATTGATAAGGCAGATATAAATGAGGCGAGCTGGAAAATTTTAGAAGCAGCTTATAAAGCAGATAATATTATGCAACCTATAGCTGCTAAATTTACACAAGTTAAAGAAGATTTTACTAAGAACAACCAATCTCCGGACTTCACCACGTTGGGTTTACATGCCTTGTTAATTGGTCAGCTAGTGGAATTAAAAACCGAAACAAAAAAGGCTCTTGAAGCTCAGTTTATCTGTGACAAAGACCTTATTAAAGGAATTACTCTACCGAACACGTCCGACAGAAAAATGCATACGTTCAAACAAGACATGGAGAAGGCTCTTACTGAATCGTATGAAAAACATAGCAAGGCGCTTGAACAATCAATGAATGATAATATAAAAGCAATGCATTTATCCGCTCAACACGAACGTGATCGAATTAATGAACTGGCCAGGATGTATACTCATGGCCCAGCGAGCTTAAAGAAACAGATTCAAGACTTAATTGATGCAGAAGAACACAAGCTACCAGCAATAACAGTAGTAGGATCTGGTTCTAAAGCTCCAGACACTGCTGAGGTCACCGCCGCCATGCTTAAACATATCGACCTGGATGATATAAAACAGTGGGAAACCGAGACCGGTCGAATAATCAAGATTTCGGACTATGTAAAAAACGAAGATGGAACAAACACAAAAAGAGCGAATAAATTTAGCATTGAGTTCCCGAACCGCATCACTGGTTTCATGTACTACAATTCTCTGGAAGACAATCTCAAAGTCGACATGATGAGCCTTGCTTCTGCTGTCAAAAGTCGTGGCTTTCAATCAATAACAATGAATATTACACCTCATAGAAATCCCGACACGCAGAAGCTTCAAATCAAATTAGCCTACGATGCCTGCATCGAGAATGGCTTTGATCCAAAAAAGATAACCATCAAGGTTGGTGGAAAAAAGCAAAATTTAGATGACATAGAAAAAACAAAAGATGAAGAGGCCAAAGCAGGCTTGTATGCGAATACAGGTGGCATCATACAACAGGGAAAAATCCTCAGTGAAACCAGAGCTTATTTATTCCAACAAAGGCAAGAGGAGGCAAAGCGAATGCAAAAAATGCCTGCTATTAACGACAGCAGCAACAACAGCAACAGCATGTAAGTCTCTTAAACTGTCGTCCCCGCGTAGGCGCATAGGCGTCAACTTAAGATAAAAAAAATGAGGGGTAAGTAACAAATGAGGGGTCAGGCCTATGGACTCAAGCTGGGCGTGAGTTTCCTGACTTGTGGGTAACGATAAGGTCAAGACTTCCCCTCCTCAGCTTATTGAAACCCATGCCGCAGTACACACGGCAAAAATGATGGGGTCACGTCTTGCCTTTTGCCTTTCTGGAAACTGATGCAAAAAAATGATGGGGTCACGTCTTGCCTTTCAAACTGATGGGGTCACACAAACTGATGGGGTCACGTCTTGCCTTTTGCCTTTTTGAGAACACTGATGGCCGGGTGGGCAACCACCGTTCGCCACCCGGCCTTAGCTCGATGATCAATTTGCAAAACCAAATGAGGGGTAGAGAGTAGAGCAGGGTTCTTCGTTAGTTGTTCCCTGCCCACCGGGTAGAAAGAACCACCTACTCAAATACCCGCAGATGGTTCAAACCCCCACACAACGTAGCGTGCGGATTTACCGCACCAAAAATGAGGGGGTCAAGTCTTGCCATTTGCCTTTTACTCCATAAGGAACTGATGGGGTCACACAAATGAGGGGTCAGGCCTATGGACTCAAGCTGGGCGTGAGTTTCCTGACTTGTGGGTAACGATAAGGTCAAGACCTCCCCTCCTCAGCTTATTGAAACCCATGCCGCAGTACACACGGCAAAAATGATGGGGTCACGTCTTGCCTTTTGCCTTTCTGGAAACTGATGCAAAAAAATGATGGGGTCACGTCTTGCCTTTCAAACT
>CAMDBQ010000063.1 GCA_945889365.1 Legionella genomosp. 1
GACTATTCTCTGGAATATTAAACGCCGCTTGAAACTCCGGCATATTCGCAAACGAACCATTCACGCGATACATGGCCGGTGGATGTGGATCAATGGTTACCAATCTGCGAGCTTCTTCTGGTCGCATATTGTTTGCCCATGCATGTGCCGCACCTATGAAAAACTGTTGATCAGGTGTAAATCCATTGATGGTTTTTGCATTTTTATAGCCAGAAGATTCATGGAACGCTCGGAAAGCCAACGTAAGGCCACCTAAATCTGCCGTGGCCTCACCTACCACAAGCTCGCCATTAACCGGCATATCCCCCGCGACTTTATACTGTGAATACTGATGCACAATACATTCTGTTGCCGCTTTAAATTTTTTCAAGTCTTCTGGAGTCCACCAATCATGAAGATTGCCCTGACCGTCAAATTTAGCGCCTTGATCATCAAAGCCATGGGTTATTTCATGACCTATGACAAAACCTATTGAGCCATAATTTACAGCGGCAGGTGCTGCTGGGTCAAAAAATGGAGGCTGTAAAATCCCTGTTGGGAAGTTGATGTTATTCATTGACGGGTTGTAATAGGCATTGATCGTTTGAGGCGACATCTCCCACTCAACGCGGTCAACCGGCTTGCCAATTTTATCAAGATCACGCTTCACCAGAAATTGGTTGGCGCGGATAACATTGAGTACATAAGGGCCTCGATCAATGTTTAAGCTTGAATAATCCCACCATTTATCAGGATAACCAACGCGATCACCCATCATGGCTAATTTTTTAATAGCCGCTTTCCGAGTTGCCGGAGTCATCCACTGCAGAGTTTTTAAATCATCGCGCAAGACGTTACGAATCGTTTGAGTCATCTCCAAAACATCGTGTTTGGCTGCGGGGGAAAAATATTGTTTAACATACATTTTTCCTATGGCAAACGCTAAGGCGTTATCTTCTCTCTCAACAACACGCTTCCAACGAGGCTTTAATTTTTCAGCACCAGTCAACGCCGTTGTCATCTTAAAGCTTGCGTCGACAAAAGGCGTAGATAAATAGGGCGCAAGAGAGGTTATCAGGCGCGCGTTCAAATAGATTTTCCATTCATCAATAGAATGGCTTTTTAATTCATGATTCATCGCTTTAATAAAATCAGGCATTGCCACGTTTAGACGTTTGATTTCAGGATGACCCATTGCTGAGAAATAGCCAGTCCACGAAAAATCAGGGGTGATTTTTTCCAGCTGCGCAATATCCATCATATGATAAATGGCTCGAGGATCGCGCTGAGCCGTTTGTGACATGGATGCAGTGGCCAAGGCCGTTTCTATTTTCAAGACTGTGTTGGCTGCAGATGCCGCCTTTGCAGTGTCAACGCCAGTTAAGGTAAATATGTTTACCAGGTAATCAATGTATGCGGCACGAATGGTTATGAATTTCGCATCGTCTTTTAAATAGTAATCTCGATCAGGCAAGCCGAGACCGTCTTGTATAATAGCGGGAATCATATTGTTGCTATTGGCGAAATCCTGCATGCTGCCGAAACCAAAAAATGCATTGATACCCATTTGATGTAAATGGACGATTCCGGCAAGTAAATCAGCTTGAGTTTGGATGGCTTTGATGCGTGAAAACTCAGATTCAAGTGGCTTTATGCCTAATGAATTGATACGGGCTTCATCCATGCCGCTGAAATAAAAATCCCCGACTTTTTGTTCAATGCTGCCGGGTGTGGCCTGTTTGTCAGCGGCTGCATTAAGAATCAACTGACGTATTTGTTGCTGATTTTTTTCTTGTAATACATGAAACATACTCCAGCTGGAATATTCTTTTGGAATCGGGTTGTGTTTTTGCCATGAGCCATTGGCATAAACGTAAAAATTTTCTCTGGCCGGCGTTTTGGTGTCAAACCAGGTCAAATTCAAAGGATCAGTTGTTGGCGTCGCAACAGATGCTAGCGAGGTAAAGCTTGTAAGCAGTAGTGTGGTTAATCGCATCCGTAGAGCTCCTGGTAATGTTGCAATTGTTCAACCTGCTGATGTTCATTATGCCGTTGCAAGTAATCTATTAAATCATACAAAGTAATAATTGATAGTACACGAATCCCTTGTTTTTGTATTTCAGCCAGTGTTGATTGACGAGATTCACCGCGCTCGCAACGATCAAGCGCAATAACCACAGCCGTTACCTGTCCGCCATGCGCATTGATGAGTTGTTGTGCTTCGCGAAATGCAGTTCCGGCGGTGATGACATCATCGATAATGACAGTATTACCTGTTAGAGGCGCACCAATCAACTGCCCGCCTTCCCCATGGGTTTTTAGTTCTTTGCGATTAAATGTGACCGTGGTATTGATGCCTGCTTCTGCAAGAGCGACTGCAGTGGTCGTGGCCAAGGGCAGGCCTTTATAGGCAGGTCCGAACAGGTGTTGAAAATCAATTGAATTCTGAATTAAGGTCTGAGCATAGAATTGACCCAGTTGACGTAATGCATCGCCTTGATAAAACAGGCCAGCATTAAAGAAATAGGGACTTATACGACCCGATTTGAGGGTGAATTCACCGAATTTAAGTACGTTACAGTCCAATGCTAAACGAATAAACGCGTCTTTCATTTAATCTCCATGTAGTGCTTAATGTTAACTGGCCTTTAATTTTTTTAAAAACAACTTAACAATAAATAAAAAACTGTATATGCTAAGATTGTTGTTGGTTGTATTTGTAGCCTAACACAAATTGCCATCCTAAAGGATTAGGCAGATAAATAATAGGAGATAAGGATATGTCACAACGTGAAATGGGCCAAGTAAAATGGTTCAATGAAAAAAAAGGATTTGGATTTATTATTAATAATAACGGCGATGATATTTTTGTACATTACAAAGATATACAAGGCGTTGGCTTTAAAACCCTTCATGAAAACGATTCAGTTAGTTACCTTACGGATAAAGGACCTAAAGGACTGAAAGCGCTTGAAGTGGCTATGGTCGGCGAACCAGCATAAAGATTGTGTTATTTTTGAGCTTAAACCCAATCGCGCGCCGGTAAAAAATCGGTATACAATTTCGCTTCTGCGCTATTTTGCTCAGGATGCCAGTTGTATTTCCAGGTAACCTCGGGTGGAAGCGACATGAGTATTGATTCCGTGCGGCCGCCTGATTGCAAGCCAAATAACGTGCCGCGATCATAGACTAAATTAAACTCTACATAACGGCCACGTCGATACAACTGGAATGCTTTTTCATGTGTATCAAATGGATGGTCTTTTCGACGTGTTACGATCGGCGCATAAGCCGGAATAAAGTGATCGCCGATGCTTTGCATGAGCTTAAAACTGTGTTCAAATCCATGTGCATGGTAGTCGTCGAAAAACAGACCGCCAATGCCGCGTGCTTCCTCGCGATGCTTAATGTAAAAATATTTGTCACACCAGGCTTTGAACTCTGGATAAATCTCATCGCCAAATGGTTGGCAAGCATTTTTTGCTGTTTGATGCCAATGTTGGCAGTCTTCTTCAAATCCATAATAAGGGGTTAGATCAAATCCGCCGCCAAACCACCAAATCGGTGAAGCATCGTCTTTTTCGGCCACAAAAAATCGTACGTTTGCATGGGATGTAGGCACGTATGGATTATTTGGATGAACCACCAAAGACACGCCCAATGCTGAAAATCGTCGTCCCGCCAGTTCAGGACGGCTGATACTGGCTGAAGGAGGCAGTTCTCCGCCTGAGACATGTGAAAAATTCACGCCAGCGGATGCAAATACTGCACCATTACTCATAACACGGGTAAGCCCTCCGCCACCTTGAGGGCGCGTCCATGCATCCTCAATAAATTTACCGCGACCGTCCAATTGTTCCAGGGTTTGGCAACAGTTGTTTTGTAATTGCAACAGATAAGATTTGATTAAATCGATGGCGTTTTCAGGAAGTGTTTGCATGGTTTTATACATATATAAGCATATATTTTGTACAATACCATAAATGGGGTATAATGACTATCATTTCTTACTCGAAGTTTTGTTCAAAGACCCAGCTGGGTACTCAGTTTTAGTAATAGAGGATAGTAATGCACATGTACCCCAACTTAATTTCCCCACTGTCAGTCGCACCTATGATCGACTGGACCCACACGCATTTTCGCGTATTCATGCGCATGATTGCGCCTAAGGCGCTGTTATATACAGAGATGCAAACGTTAGGGGCTGTGACTAACAACCCAGACCGAGCGTTGGGTTTTCATGCAATGGAAAAACCGCTTGCCTTGCAATTGGGTGGTGCGGATCAAGATGGTTTGGTGAACTGCGCGCAACTTGCCGAACAAGAAGGTTTTTCCGAAGTGAATTTAAATTTAGGTTGTCCAAGTGATCGAGTTCAGGCAGGTCGTTTTGGTGCTTGCTTAATGGCTGAGCCGAAACAAGTGGCTGATTGCATTCGTGCCATGAAACAAGCCGTGAGCATTCCCGTTACAGCTAAAACTCGAATTGGCATTGATACGCAGGATAGTTATGAATTTTTTTCAGACTTCGCTCATTGTTTGATTGATGCCGGTTGTGACAAGCTGATTGTGCATGCACGCAATGCTTGGCTGCATGGTTTGAATCCAAAACAGAATCGAACCATTCCTCCGGTAAACTATGATTATGTATATAGAATAAAGCAGGAAATCCCCTCGGTTCCGGTTGTGATTAATGGCAATATCAATACGTTAGAAGAAATTAATTCACATTTGGATCAAGTTGATGGTGTCATGTTAGGTCGACTTGTTTGTCAGAATCCATATGCATTGGGTGTTATACATCATGCATTGTACCCACGCATCCTGTTACGAACACGCGGTGAGATTCTGCAGGATTATATGACCTATGTTGAAGCCGTGCATTCAACGGGCGTGCCGATGAGTTTGTTGTTGAAACCCATATTAAATATGGCTCACGCCATGCCAGGTTCTCGTGCTTGGAAAGAACGGCTGGGTCTTGTGCAACGCTCAGGGAATTGTGATGAATTGAGCGATGCAATCAATTTATTCGTGGAGGCAGAGTTGCAAATCAGAGAGTTGTCGACTAGCATTCATACCCCTGAGTATGGGCTCATGTAGAGTTGTTGTCAGGTTAAAAAATTCTCTCGATCCGTTCGGGCTGGGCTTCTCATCAGCCCGAACGGATTTGAGGTTCAAACCAAATTAATAGTGTGTAAATAATAATGATAAAATTGCCTGTAATCGTTGGAATGGGTGGAATGAATTCTGCCGGTCGTACCTCTGGATTTCATAGCTATAAACGCATGGTTTGTGATGTGTTGTCTGCTCAGGACATGGCTAACACCTGGAGTGATTTAGCAAACCGTATGGGACTTGCCGCCACGGATATTGAAGCCATCAAGCAGGGCACGTTTGTGCGTAGAATTGAAACGTTTGATCCAGACCATGTTCGTTGCCATCATAAAATCCGACTGGATTCATCTGTGCATCCCTCATCATTTATTATTAAAAAAGCCAAATTACCTGAGCATTTAGCAGAAACATGCAAAATTGAAGAGCTCGACAACAATGAAGTCAATGTTCATGTTGAAGGCGAATTGGATATATTGCTGCCTGATACATTGCCCATGGGCGTTACGAGTGCGGGGACCATTCCCTCAGGATTTGATCCGGGTAAACTATATAACTCGCCTAATCATCCTCGCGGTATAAAACTGGCAGTTTATGGTGCATCGGATGCATTAAATTCTCTCGGTATTGAATGGGATGAAATATTAACCCATATCAAACCAGATGAAGTTGCGGTATATGGCGGAAGCGCATTGTCACAAATTGATGAACATTCATTGGCAGGGATTATCGGACAACCCTTAATAGGCAATCGTATCAATTCTAAAATGATGGCATTGTCATTAGCAGAAATGCCGGCTGATTTTATAAACAGTTATATAATCAATAGTGTAGGCACGACTGGAAATAACATCGGTGCCTGTGCGACGTTTTTATATAATTTAAGGCAAGGTCTGGTTGATATTCAACTGGGTAAAGCCCGAGTCGTTATTGTCGGTAATTCCGAAGCACCGATTGTACCCGAAGTGATCGAAGGGTTTCGCGTGATGAGTGCGTTGGCCACGGATGATGATTTGCGTGCACTGGATAACAGTGAAACGGTAGATAATCGCCGTGCATGCCGTCCTTTTTCAACCAATGCCGGATTTACGTTGGCAGAAGCAGCACAATTTGTTGTTTTGATGGATGATGAACTGGCTTTGGAAATCGGGGCTACTATATATGGTTCAGTAGCGGATGTTTTTGTAAATGCTGATGGTAACAAGAAATCTATCGCAGGTCCTGGTGTGGGTAATTATATTACCGTTGCCAAAGCTGCGGCATTAGCCAAAGCAATCTTAGGGGCAAATGGGCTGCAAAAAACCTACGTGCATGCTCATGGAACCGGAACACCGCAAAATTGTACCACTGAAAGTCATATTCTAAATGAAGTAGCTAAAACTTTTTCTATTAAAAGCTGGCCAGTTGCTGCCATTAAATCTTATGTGGGCCATTCTGTAAGCGCCGCTGGTGGTGATCAGCTTATTGCTGCTTTGGGTGTCTGGAAATACGGTTGGATCCCTGGGATTAAAACCATTGATCACATTGCCGATGATGTGTATCAATCCAATTTAAATATTTTGACCGATCATTATTTTGCTGGCGAGAAAGGTTCTGACATTCAGGGTGTTATTCTTAATTCCAAGGGATTCGGTGGAAACAATGCTTCCGCGCTAGTTTTATCGCCTAATCAAACCATGACGATGCTTGAAAAAAAATATGGTGCAGATGTAATCAAGGCTTATAAACAGAAAAACGCTGTTATTCAGACAAAGGCTGATGCAATTGATTTAAAAACATGTCATGGTACAGAGCGTGTGATTTACAAATTTGGTGAGTCGGTGATGGACCAGTCATCTGTGTCAATGACGCAAGAAAAGATTACTCTGACCGAGTTTGCTCAATCAATTGATTTGCCGTTGAGTAATCCGTACGAAGGGTATTGAATCGCAACAAATGCTTTGTACGCACGCGCTAGTGATTAACCATTAACGTTATTCCATGGCATTTATATTAAATTTCTAGTAGATTACACGGTTTTATATATTAAATTATCCACAAGGATTATCAGAGCCATGCTGAGTACATTAATGAAGAGTATGTTTGGTAGCCGTAATGATCGTGTTTTACGGCGTATGGAAAAGACAGTAATGGCTATCAATGCATTTGAATTACAGATGCAGTCCTTGACTGATGAGCAGCTGGGTGCAAAAACGGCTGAATTCAAAGCGCGACTGACTCAAGGTGAGACCCTTGATCTGATTCTGCCTGAAGCGTTTGCTGTGGTGCGAGAAGCATCTGTGCGAACCTTAGGCCTACGCCATTTCGATACGCAGTTAATTGGCGGCATGGTATTGCATGAAGGTAATATTGCCGAAATGCGCACAGGGGAAGGTAAAACCCTTGTTGCAACGTTGCCTGCTTACTTAAATGCCATCGATGGCAGAGGCATACACGTGGTTACTGTTAACGATTATTTAGCACGTCGCGATAGTCAATGGATGAAGCCGGTGTTCAAGTTCTTAGGTCTTGAGGTAGGCGTCATTTTTCCTGATATGCCGCACCCTGATAAACAAGCCGCATACCAAACAGACATTCTGTATGGAACCAATAACGAATTTGGTTTTGATTATTTGC
>CAMDBQ010000064.1 GCA_945889365.1 Legionella genomosp. 1
CACATGGTATTTATAAAATTTACCGGCGGCCCTGGTTTTTATACAGCATCAGCTGCGCAAAGTTTTAGTATTTGCAACAAGGTTGTGATATGATTTTTATATCATAAGTCTAAATCGGCGCCCCAGTTTTTCCCTAAATACCGAAATACGACTAATAATGACACGAGCAAGTTTGGTTTTTGACCGCATCCAGTATCCAGTATCCAGTATCCAGTATCCAGATGATTCATTAATTAAAAAAATAAGGACATTAAAATGAAGTTAAATTTAACAAAAATATCTACATTAGCACTGTTATTGAGCTCTGGCTCCGCAATGGCTGGTTCAATGGGTCCTATAGACTCCAACGTATTTAAACAATCGGCTTATATAAAATTAGGAAGTGGTGGGAGTTACTCCATGAATGCGGAGGTATTCGCTGATCCTGTTTTCTGGGATGTTTCACCGCAAGGGTATGATGGAAATGTTGGCAAAACCGCTATTTACTCGGCTGCTTTTGGCTATAACTATTCGCCATTAATCAGTGGGGATATTGAATACATCTATCGCCCCTCCTATTCTTATTCCAAATTTCAAACATCGACAGCCTCTGGAACCGTTGGCTTTAATGGTGATAAAACTCGTCACTTTGATTTGCAAAGTAATTCTCTCATGGCGAATCTTTACTTGCATGGCGCAGCGATGACTGATTCTCTAAAATTTGACCTTTGGAATGTCTATGCCTTAGAGCCTTTTATAGGTGGTGGATTAGGTGTTGGTTTTAATAATGTGAGTAATTTTTATTCTGTTAAAACGAATGGTGTATATGCTGCTATTGAGCAGGATAACTTCGTAACATCTTTAGCATGGCAGTTGTCTGCAGGTCTTCAACTAATTAATAATAGTAACTATAATTTAGCAGCTGGATATCGTTATTATAACGGGGGGAGCTTTTCTTCGAATAATTTTACTATAGACAACAAAAGCTACTGGACGCCATGGCATGGTACTGTTCAAGCGAATGAATTTTTCATTACTTTGGCATATAGAGTTGACGCATAAATCAGATAAGATCGGTTTTGTTTGCATTATGAAACCGCGTGCTATTGTTATGTAACGGTATGCCAGTCAAGTATCCCTTGTATATCCAAGCCAATCTATCCAAGATTAGGGCGTGCTGACAATTGCTCCCCACTGCCTGAGTACCGCGGCATCCAGAAGATGGTCAAATGTAAACATTCGGTCAACCCCGTTATTTTTAACTTTTTACACGAGGATTAATATGGAGTGGGTTGTCAATAACGGGGTTGACCGAATGTTTACGTTTTGCCTAACTCCCTTGCTCTTTCCTTTCAACAATCCAACCCAAAGCCCGCTCTAACCGACTCAACACCCGATCTTTTCCTAACAGAGTCAACGTCATATCAATCGAAGGAGACATACTCCCTCCGGTCACTGCAACCCGCAAAGGCTGTGCGATTTTACTCATATTAATATCGAATTCCGCACTGACATCATTGATGCACCCCTGCAACGTATCACGATCCCAATTGGTTACCTGGGACAACCGTGCATGCAATGCGGTTAAAGGGTCAAGCGTAACTGGACGCAGGTGTTTTTTCACTGCCGCTTCATCATACTCAATATCATCGCTATAAAAATAATAGCTAATCTTGCTCATTTCCAATAACGTCTTACACCGTTCAGCCTGAACCGCAACCAAATCAGCTAACGCCGGTCCTTGAGTGATATCCATTCCTTGATGCTCAAAATGCCAAGCCAGTGCTTTTGCCACATCTTCAGGAGCATCACTTTTTTGATAATGCTGATTAATCCAGTACAATTTATCATAATTAAAACTGGAGACACCGCGACTGACATGTTTCAAATCAAAACTGGCCATCATCTCATCGACACTAAATATCTCCTGATCACCATTAGACCAGCCTAATCGCACCAGATAATTCAACAAGGCATGAGGTAAAAAACCTTCATCCCTAAACTGCATCACACCTACAGCACCATGACGTTTTGACAAACGTTTACCATCATCACCCAAAATCATCGGTAAATGCGCAAACACAGGAACTGGCGCATTTAAGGCGTTAAATACGTTGATTTGTCGAGGCGTATTATTAATATGATCATCACCGCGAATCACGTGTGTAATATGCATATCCCAATCATCAATAACCACCGCGAAGTTATAGGTTGGGTGGCCATCGGAACGGATCAAAATCAAATCATCCAATTCCTGATTGTTAACATGAATATCGCCATAAACCTCATCCGTAAACGACACAACACCCGTCTGCGGATTTTTAAAGCGCACAACATACGAGCGATCATCTTCAGGAAAATTCATCTCACGACAATGGCCATCATACCGAGGCTTTTCTTTCGCATCCAACTGCGACTCTCGCAAGGCTTCCAAGCGCTCTTTACTGCAATGACAGCGATACGCTGTGCCTTCGTCCAGTAATTTCTGTGCCATTTCTTTATAGCGCGGATAACGATCCGTCTGATAAAATGGCCCCTCATCATGATCCAGTCCCAACCACTTCATCCCATCAAGAATCGCCTGCACAGACTCAGCGGTTGAACGCTCACTGTCTGTGTCTTCAATACGCAAAATAAATTGGCCATTATGTCGTTTCGCATATAACCAGGAAAACAAGGCGGTACGTGCACCACCCACATGTAAAAAACCGGTAGGACTAGGGGCAAAGCGTGTTCTGACCAACATCGGGGACTCCGTTGAAAACTGCGAAATAATTGAGCTATGATAGCCTATGAAGTCAAACCAGCATCCTGTCTATTTTTCACTATACTGCAAAATAGACGAGTCCAATTTTCAGTATAGTGAAAAATAGCCATGAAAAGATATTGTACTTCATTTATAGAAAGCGATCCAAATCGTATTGGGATTAACACGTTCATATCATCAAGACTGCATTTGGGTAATTAGCCCTACTGATTACTTGTTCAAATCTGCCATGGGATGTGGACAATTCCGAACCGAAGCTCACTTAACAATATGAAAACCTTTAAATCGCTGTACATTCCAATCTTTCGCTGGAAGGATAAATCCTCGTCGTTAATCTTTTATTCGGCTATAATGAGCGTTTTACTGGAAAACATAGATTGGTATCGAAGTCCGCGTGGGGTGGGCTTCGGAACCAACTTACGTTAGCCCCCACCCAAAGTGAGCGCACGTGAAAAGCCTTGGAATTAAATATCAACTTAGAATCATCACGTTAATTCCTGTATTACTGGTCGCATTGCTGTTTGCAATATTTTATAACATCCAGTACAACAAAGCGCTGAAGCAACAGATCTCACAGTTGGGCCATGCCTTTATTAATCAACTGGTACCGGCAGCTCAAGTAGCCATTCAACAAGATGATAGCCGAGCGTTACAACAATTAATTGATGCCTCCAGCGCAAACCCAGAGATTCAATCGCTTGCTTTTTACGATGCCAACGGAAAATTGCTGGCTTCACGTGGCGGCAAGCATGGGCTTCAATATTCATTTACCGCCCCCAAGATCACAAAGGGTTACATTTTCAGTAAGGAATTACCCCGTTTTTCAACCAACTTTGTAGCGCCGATCAGTACCATTGGCTGGGTTTCCATGAATATGGATACCAAATTTGCCTTAATCAAACGTTATCAAATGTACATCATCACAATTTTTATTACACTGGCAGGCTTACTGATTGGGCTAGGCATTCACTACATTTTATCCAGACAGATCTATCGGCCGATCACTCGCTTGCGTCGAAGCATGAAGCAAATATTAAGCAACGAATTTGAAACGACTATTAAGATGTCTAGTTCCGGTGAACTGGGTATTATCGAAGAAGGTTGTTTTCACTTACAAAAACAATATTTAAGCGCCATCCACGAGATGAATCAATCCATTGAAGTTGCCACGGCTGATTTGCAGCAAGGCCTTGAATTACTCGAAGAAAAAAACATTGAATTGTCTTTGGATAAAAAGAAGTCGGAAGAAAAAAGTCGCCAAAAATCTGAATTCATCGCCAACATGAGCCATGAAATTCGCACGCCAATGAATGGTGTGATTGGATTTACAAATGTACTGCTCGAAAGCCATCTGGATCCATTACAGATGGATTACGTTAAAACCATCAAATCATCGGCACAGGATTTATTATCCACTATTAATGATATTCTGGATTATTCAAAAATCGATGCAGGGAAATTAAACCTGGATTGTATTCCTCTGAATATTCGCACATGCATTGATGAAGTACTGTCACTAATCTCACCCAACGCGCATAAGAAAGGTATTGATTTGATCCCCGCAACGGATGTGAATGTACCGAAGACCGTACTTGGCGATCCGCTGCGCATCAAACAAATCATCAGCAGCCTTGTCAGCAACGCCGTTAAGTTTACCGATTATGGCTACGTGCTGATTCGTACCCGAATTGAGCAGGAAACCGATAAAGACTATACCCTTTGTTTCTCGATTATCGATACAGGCATTGGTATTTCCAGTGAAGATCAAACCACGTTATTCCATGCCTTTAATCAAGCCAACACCACCATTACCCGACGTTATGGCGGCTCAGGATTAGGTTTGGTGATTTGTAAAAAGCTGGCGGAACGCATGAGGGGGCGCATTGTCATCGAAAGCGAACTTCATAAAGGAACCACATTTTCAGTATTCCTGACGTTGGAAAAATTAGCCGCTTATGAAGTAGACAAAAATCAAACGCATCGTTTTTCCAACTTAAATGTACTGTGTTTTGATGATAATCCATTACACCTTGAGGCACTTTGTAATGGATTAGGCTATTGGGGAATCAACTGCATTCGTGTGCATGCATTCAATCAGTTAGAAAAGGCGTTTAAAACCCATAAGCAATGCCATCTGGCATTTATTAACGTCAATCAAGGGTGCGAGCAACAAGTAAGTCTCGTTTTAAAGAAGCAATCCATCCCCTGCTTGCTGGTCTCCAAATGGTTTATTCAAGACTATCAAACGCTCGGCGCGCAAGGCCTATTATTCAAGCCCGCCAATATACAAAAATTACATGATGGCATTGAGTCTGTGCTCAATCAGATGACCATCACCAAAACCAACCACCAGGAATTAACTGATTTGCGTGCGCAATTATGCAAAGCTCAACCGAATTTGCTGATTGCCGAGGACAATCCGGTTAATCGCTTGCTGTTCAACTCATTGCTGGGTAAAAATGCAAACATTGATACGGTTGATGATGGCGAGCAAAGTGTAGCAATTTGCCATAAAAAACGCTTCTCGGCAATCTTGTTGGATTTGCAAATGCCCAAATTAAATGGTCTTGATGCAGCCAGATTAATTCGTCAAGAATCCCTGCTGAATAAAAACACCCCGATTATTTTAATCAGCGCAAATGCCAGTGATATCAGTAAAGAACGGTTACAAAAAGCAGGCATTGAATTATGCATACAAAAACCAATCGATGAAAAACATTTGCTCGAGCATTTATTGCGGATCATGAATAAAACTACCACAGCCGCCATTGACTGGTCTTTATGCATTCAAAAAGTGTCTGGAAATCATGCGCTGGCCGTTGAATTTCTTGATGCGTTTGTGGTGGAATTACAGAAAAATCGCGCTGACTTTTTGTTATTACTGAATAACAAAAACCTGCAAGGTCTGGAACAGCTCGCACACAAACTGCATGGTGCGTGTTGTTTTTGTGGAGTGACGCAATTGCAACAAAACGCGGCACAGTTGGAAACCCTGGCCGCAAATGCAAAGCACGTTGATTCATTGAGAGCTGAATTTGCACAATTAATCGAAAGCATTGATGCAGTGCTCGGAGAGTATGAGTATTTATCAAACACAACAACGGAGTCATGATGACAATAAAAAACGCGATTTACGCTCAATCAGGTGGTGTTACAGCGGTGATTAACGCCTCTGCCTGTGGTGTCATTCAAACCGCTCGCAAACACCCCCAACAAATCGGCAAGGTGTACGCTGCAAAAAGTGGCATTATTGGTGCGCTGCAAGAAGACTTGATTGATACTTCACTTGAAAGTGATGTCGACATAGCCAAACTCTTGCATACCCCTTCCGGTGCCTTTGGTTCTTGCCGCTACAAATTAAAAGATGATGGAGCTGAATTCGCTCGGTTGTTAGACGTATTCAAAGCCCACAACATTGGTTATTTTTTCTATAACGGTGGTGGTGACTCACAAGATACTGCCAATAAAGTTGCGAACATGAGTGCAGCTGCCGGCTATCCTGTCACCTGTATCGGAATTCCGAAAACGGTAGACAATGACCTGCCCTACACGGATGCCTGTCCAGGCTTTGGATCCGTTGCGAAATATGTCGCCATTTCAACCCTGGAAGCCAGTTTTGACGTTGCGTCAATGGCGGCGACGTCAACCAAGGTATTTATTCTCGAAGTCATGGGACGACACGCCGGTTGGATTGCTGCTGCCAGTGGTTTAGCAGGTGTTGGTAAAAACGAACCACCGCATATTATTTTATTCCCTGAAGTACCCTTCAATAAAACTGCTTTCTTGCAACGCGTGGATGAATGCGTGAAAACCTGCGGTTACTGTGTAGTGGTTGTGTCAGAAGGCATTCGCAATGGAGACGGTCAATTTTTAAGTGACGCAGGCTTACGTGATGCCTTTGGACATGCACAACTGGGCGGTGTTGCACCGGTTATCGCGCAATGGGTAAAAAGTGAATTAAATTACAAATACCACTGGGCTGTCGCTGATTACTTGCAACGCGCTGCACGTCATATTGCATCTACGGTGGATGTTGAGCAAGCCTATGCCTTGGGTAAAGCTGCTGTCGAATTAGCCATCAGTGGTCATAACGCCATCATGCCCGTCATAGTCCGCGAACAAGATTCTCCTTACCGCTGGTCAATCAGTCATGTGCCTTTAGCCGATGTAGCCAATCAAGAAAAACCAATGCCGCCTGAATTTATACGTGAAGATGGCATGGGCATTACTGAAGCCTGCCGACGCTATCTGGAGCCATTAATTCAAGGTGAGGCCTACCCTCCATATGTGAATGGACTACCTGATTATGTGCGACTTAAAAATCAATTGGTTGAGAGAAAACTGTAAATACACTAGGGCCTCGTCTTGTTAATACGCTCCCTTAAGCTGTTGTCCCCGCGTAGGCGGTGGGGAGCAATTGTCAACACGCCCTACCCTTTTGACTACAATGCACTACTGGAGGCATTAGAATGAGAACTTACCCGTCCGCACATCGAGGTTTTTCCTTGATAGAATTAATGATCACGATAACAATTATAGGCATTTTGGCTTCCATTGCTATCCCTTCTTATCAAAACTACGCTCGCAGGGCTTATTTTAGCGAGGTAACTATGGCAACCAATCCATACAAGTTAGGTGTTGCTGAATGCATCCAGGATCTTGCAACGGCTACCGGATGCAATGCAGGAACAAATCATATCCAGGCAGCCATTTCAACTGCGGTCGGTGCTGTTGCTTCAGTGTCTGTCACGAACGGTGTGATTACAGTGACGCCAGTTGCCTCACGTGGTATTGTTGCAACCGATACCTATGTTTTAACACCAACCGTGAGTGGGTCAGGAACGGCCACTTGGGCTTCATCGGGAGGTGGCGTGACCAATGGTTATGCGAGGTAAGGCATTACAGGAA
>CAMDBQ010000065.1 GCA_945889365.1 Legionella genomosp. 1
CAAGCGTACCGGGGGTAAGTTGTATATGCATCTGAGGCATAACGGCAAGCGCTACAATAAGCGATCGTCTGGAAAAGCTGGACGAGGTTGCATCCCTAATCGCGTTGATATTACAGCGCGTCCTGCAATCGTTGAAACGAAGTCGCGCATTGGTGATTGGGAAGGCGATACAGTGATTAGCGCAGTCAGTAAAACGGCGTTGCTTACTGTCGTTGACCGTTGTTCGAAATTCACTTTGATTAAGAAAATCGGACAGAAAACAGCTGAAAATGTGCGCGTAGCCATGACGAATAGAATGCGCTTGTTACCGCATCCAGTGCACACCATAACCTACGATAACGGTATGGAGTTTGCCGCTCATCAAAAAATTTCAGACGAGCTGGGCTCAAAAGGTTATTTCGCCGCGGCATATCATTCGTGGGAGCGTGGATTAAATGAACATACGAATGGTTTAATTCGACAGTACTTGCCAAAGTCTTTCGATTTTAAAGATGTGACTGATGATGAAATTCAAGCCATTGAAAATAAGCTGAATCATCGGTCGAGAAAAGTGCTACAATACAGAACACCATTTGAGGTCTTCTTTGCAGGGACTCAGTCTACCGTGGGTGTTGCGCTTCAGTGTTGAAAGGGCGACCCTGTTGTTTTTGGTGCATTTTGGTGAATAAGAATATTAACAAGGTAATGCTCGTCGCTTTAGCCAACAGGCTAAAGTTAATTAAAATTAGATAGTACATTTTTGTTCGCTTACCGGATAAAAAAGCTATCTTTGAATCAAGGATACGTATGAATAACAAAAAATCTTTACTGGTCGCTCTAGCTCTCATCGGCGTTAATGCACCAATTTACGCAATGCCACCCCAGCCGGCAAAATGCCCTAGTGTTGCAAACATAAAGTCTGCCGGGTTATCTTATTCATCTCTCGACACGGACGGCTACGTAGTTGCGCAATTTAATAAATACAGTACAAATGATACGTGGCTTTTTGGATTTGCGTCCATTCAAGCAAAGTCTTCACAAGAAGCCTTAAGCATTGGGAATCAATTACTAGGAACGCTTTTTGGCTCACCCAAACCAACCCCCATTCCATCAGAAAATCTTTGGGCTTGCTTATATCAAACTAGTCAAGGTTCCTACGGTGTAGCGCTTACGCCCATTAATATGTCTGTCACAATGAAGCAATCTATCCGAGCAGCTGTTCGATAAAGCGATGACCATCTTTCTTTTTCGTCAAAAATACAAGAAAAAATAACTGAGCCGATTGACTCAGTTATTTTTGGTATATGTTGTCAAGTAAATATATACTGCAGTAAATATTTACTGCTCACCCAGTCCAGATTTTAACTACAGAAGGCGTAACTCATGATCTTGATTTTTATTGCAGGAGCCTCTGGTTCTGGAAAAACAAAGTTAACCACGATGCTCGTTGAGCGGCTTAATCAATTGGGAAAAACCAGTCAGGCGCTATCAATAGACGATTATTTCGTTGAAATACCAGACGGAGTTGATATTAACTATTATCGCACGCATACCAATTTCGCCGAGTTGAAAATGATTGATGTACCCTTGCTAAAAAATCATTTAATGGCATTGCACAATTGAGAAACCATTAGCAAACCTGTATTTGATTTCCCCACTAATCGCCGTTTGAATACTGAAACGATATCTCCACCTGATTTTTTGGTTATTGAGGGAACATTTGCTTTATCCATCAATGAACGTGGCTGAAATTACGGGTAAATCCATCGGATATAGTGTTCAGGCTGAGTACTGGAATATTTTAAATAGCCGTATTGCCCGTGACGAAAAAGAGCGCAACCGACAACTAATCGACGTCTTGCGTGAAGAAGGAAAATACCTTGGCCCCGCATTTTTTGATGTGATGGCAAAAAGCAAGAACGGCGTTGATATCGACGTGCTGAATGATCCTCAGTTGGACAACACCAAACCGCATCCGTTGGTATGTGCTGTAGATGAAATTGTTTCTGCTTTGGAAGCAAAACAAGGGATAACCAGCTGCTCTAATATTTGTATGAACCGGTAATCAATACCGGTTATAAACTAGCGCAGCACACGCATTCCTTAAATCAGCGCCCTTTCAACTCTAGATATTTACAAATACCGCCGCTGCTCCACAACAACCCCACAAACCACAGCCTCATCCCCACCCTTCACATTAACCGTAGCCCACAGCTCATTGCTAGCCAGCAACTGAAACAAACACCCCTCAGCTTCACCATACTTCCGCAACACAGTCTGTTTCTTCGCGGGGAAATAAGCCAGCACATGATCACCCGGGTTCGGTGCACGTTCAGCATCAACGATAATCAGATCACTTGAGTTAAACTCCGGTTGCATGCTGGTGTCTTCAACCGTGAGGGCAAACAAACAAGCAGTCGCATGGGACTTGTTGAATTGATCCACCACCACGGCTTTTTCACGGGCATCAGATAACAGGGATTGTTCCGCATTGGATTGCATCAATTCTTTTGCATGGGGTGCTTCTTTCATCATGAGGACTGGAATAAAGCGCGAGCCACCGCTTCGGGTTAGTGATAACTCACCTTCCGGGCTGTCAGTCAGGCATAAGATGTAGGAGGCGGAAACGTGTAGTTCGCCTGCCAAGAGCTTGGCTTCAATAGGGCCGGGGCTTCGGGTGCCATGCTCCCAGTTGCTAATTCTTGCGGCAGATAAAGTTCCTATCCGTGCGGACAGCTCTTTGATGGTGATCCCTACTGCTTTTCTGGATTTGCTAATGCGGTTACCGATTTGTTTTCTGATATCCATAGTCATTCTATCTCAAATTAATTTAAAAAACCCATTAACAAAGAAACTTTATGTTTTAAAATTAACACTTAAACAACGATATGTTTTTTAGTGTTTATCTAAAACAATCATGGATCTCATATTTGATTCAAATCGTTGTAATGGTAACACGGAATTAATCATTATGTAACTAAATTTTCACTTTAGGATAACAGCAATGGAATACATGAAAATCAACTACGAGGAACTGTCTGCATTGCGCGGCTTTCCTCATCTAGAACGCCTGCTCTATCTCACCGGGATTAAGCCTAAGCCTTATATCGATTACCGCACAGGAATTGTTGGCTTGGCCCGGGGTATTAGCTGCCAGTCATTGGCTGAGGAGTTATATGTTGAGCCACACCAAGGTATCAAAAGCGGTAGTCCTAGCAAAGATCAAATTCGACGTGCACTCAAAGGGCTCGAAACGGCTGGACTTTTGCGTATCCAATCCATGGATTGGAAGCTTGTTTTTCACTGTTTATTGGTTACGTTGACCCCTTTTCTCAATTACATTGTGTTATTTTTGTAATCGTTTCAAGCAAAAGAGCTATTCGTCCATTTGATAAAGCACGATAATAATTCATATGCCCAGGTAAAGCGTCGTGAAATTTTCGATCTTGGTTTAATCGGTTAAAGGACTGCACAAGATATTTTTTTAACACCTGATCGGCTTGAGCAACCTCATCAACCAACTCTGGACGACCATCTATCACTGAAATAATGTCTTCAAAATCATGACTGGCTAAATAATCATTATTTCCACGACCAGCAAACGCCTCAAGCTTCGTGGCTAAAAAATATGGCGCGGTAACCACTTTGATTGTCAGATCGTCAGCTATCACGTGGTCTTTAGCATGCTGTATCGCGGCCTTGTACCAACGATTTCCAAAACCCAATATTTTTTCATCTGTTGGCATCACATCCAAAACAACATTTTCATATTGCCATCTACACATTACCCCACTGAAAATATCTCGCTTGAAACCTTGTGATTCCAGTTTTTTCTCAATTTGTCTGTAGTCGCCAGACGTAATCACATCAACGATACAATCAACATCCAATGTGTAACGCACATCAGGTGCTGCTTTATCTGTAATGAAAAGTGCTGTAGTAGAGCCACCTAAAAAGACAACCTCATCACGCAAGGAACCCAGTTTGGTTGCAATAAATTGCAACATCCGTAAATTTGCAAGACTGATACTATCCATTATTTAACCTTTCTTTCAATAATTGTATTGCGAGATTCCGCTCCCGTGGTCTTCCTTGCCGAATCACATCCACAAGCACTAATAATTCGTAAAATAGTTCATCAGGCTCCATTTGCAAAGCCTTGGTTACCGCAGGGTGAATAGGTTCCAGTGCTACCCCTTTATGCTCGCCACGAGCATCGGGCCAAACTGGAACAAGATCATTACCTAGCGCAATTTTATCCTTAAACAAAGGCGCCCCGGTGCTGGTTGGAATACCGCGTGTTACCGCACCTAAATGCACAGGAAATATATATTTAACAGAATGCACTAAAAATTCTTCAGCAGCCCCCAAGATTGGGACGAAATTTACTTCATCCGCTGATATCCTTAGTAAGCCCGCAGTAATCAATCGTTTAATCCCAGCATTAATTTCAGACAAGCTGATTTGCAGTGCACGAGCCAGTTTGCGCTGAGACCATGCTTTCTCTGGAGCCGCCAAAAGCTTTAGCAAGATCATGCAATCTTGAGCCTTTATCATGATGTCCTCTGCAATTTACCTCTGGTAAGTTTCATTATACACCATGCGTTCGCTGTTCGCGAACAGCGAACGTATGAAAATCCATGTAACTGGTTCAAGCGTCACAAATAGTCATTTTTAACTGATTATTTCATAAAGTAGATAATCGCTACACTGTAGCAGATTTGTAACAACCACACGATGTTGGCGTGATCAACCTTCAAGCCACGTTCGGACGCCAGCTCTTCTATGTCACGGTAGATTAATGCGCAGGCTACATACATACCAGCGAACCAGCATTAAAATCATCTCTTGTTTAAAATGGCGCTGTTTAAAACTGATCTTTGGATACCCCTGCTCGGTTTCAATGATCTAATTATAGGCATGAACATGACTTTTTGCGACAGAACCCAAATTCATAACGGAACCGATGAAGGTTCCGAGGATGCAAGCCAATTTTTTTCAAAGCGAATATCATTCTTCAGTATTACTGGAATCTTCAGGCATAATAGCTTGAAAAGCCGATTCCTTCGAACTGTTGTCAAATTTCGCCATTTTTTTTATGACATCCGGCGTATAGGTATAAAGCCTATCCACCAGCGGATCAAATTTAGCATAAAGGACTGAATGACTTCTATATTCTTCAACAGGCAGAGAGGTCATTTTAAATACCATCATGATCAGCGCCACAATAAACACACCGCGCACAAAGCCAAATCCCATTCCCAGCATGCGATCAATACCACTCAACCCCGAGCGATGTAGTACATGACTGACAATGCCATTTACTACAGCACCAAGAATCAACGTGAGCACCAAAATGATAACAAACCCTATGGCTGTACACGCTGTTTTATCAGCAACATAGGGTTGGAACCATGCGGCAGCAATGTGCGAGTATGTAATTGCACACCAGAATGCCAGGACCCAAACGCCTAAAGAAATGAGTTCTTTAACAAATCCACGAAACATACCGGTAAAAACAGACAGGCCAATAACGGCCGAAATAGCGGCATCAACCCAGTATAACGCCATGATTAGCTCACTCCTGTCTTAATAATAAATCCGTTCAATTGCATGTTTATCGCTAATTTTTTCTGTAAATTAATTGCATCATTTTTTTGATTAACCAAGCCTACAACCACTTGATAAAATTTACCTTGTTTACCGCTAAACTTGTTATACGAGGCAACGAATCCTTGTTTACGTAACCGTGCAACCAAATACTCTGCATTGCGTTGTTGAGTAAATGACGCTAACTGAACGCCATAGCCTTGCTTTAGGTTCTGAATGTTTTTAGAGGCAGTCGCAACAATTTTTTCTGACAAGTCTTTTTTGGCAACTGCAACCACTGCTGGTGAATCTACTTTTACTGGTAAAACTGCAGACGCTATTAACGCTTTTGCCGGCATCGTTACCTTGGCACGTGCTGGTGCTGGATTAACGCTCAACGGCTCCGCATTGGCAATAACTGATTTATAAGAGTCATCAGCTTCTGTTGTTATGTCTACATGAGCTACCTTGACTGATTGAAACATCTCACTTTGTTTAGGAATCGATACGACAGGCTGTACGGGTTTATTCGGTAATTTCAAAGAAACGCTAACATTTTCTTCAAAATGCTGGTTTGATTTTTTCATCATGGCCGGCAAAAATATAACGGCAATAGACAGAATAACCACGACACCTGTCAGTCGGTGTTTAACACGTTCATCCATCACAAACTTCATCAGAACTCCTCTTATTTCATCCGTTTGGCAGCCATCACTGCACTCACCATTAAAAAAGAACCATAAACCACAATTATGTCACCGGGATTGGCTTGCTGCACAGCTGCATCATAAGCCTTAGCCGGATTACTAAAACAAGGAACTCCAGATCCTGTTTCAGTTTGAAAAGCTGCAAGTAATAATGACTCGCTTGCCGCACGTTTACCACTCAATGTAGTCAAGTACCAGAAATCAACACAAGACTTCATTAATCTTATTAAACCGCAAAGGTCTTTATCTTTCAATCCTGAAAATACTGCGTGAACCTTACCGCGTGGTTTGTACGCACGAATAAATTCTGCAAGTAACGCTACAGCTTGAGGGTTATGCGCCACATCAAAGACTGTCGTAACTGCGTCTTGCACAACATCTTGTCTACCAGACAACGTCACTGTCTGCATCGCGAGATCGTATTGTGCGTGATTTACATACAATTTGTCAAGCAATAATTCAGAGGCAGCTACGGCTGCCGCGGCGGCTTTCAGGTTAATGCTGGGACGCGACAACTGCATTGCTTCTCCAGTTTGACGTGAAATCTTAACATTATCCAGCGTCGCTTCAAACGAATAATCAACACCGAGGCATTTCATCTGCGTATTTAATGCCTTTGCCTGCTTGATAACACTTGATGGTGGATTGTGATCGGCATAAATAAACGGTTGGTCGGCTCTTAAAATCCCTGCCTTTTCATACCCAATCGCATCAAGGGTGTCACCTAAATAATCCTGATGGTCAAAATCCACGGTGGTAATGATGGCTAAATCTGCATCTATAATATTGGTCGCGTCCAAGCGGCCGCCCATTCCTACTTCTAAAATCAGCACATCAAGTGAACATTGTTTGAAATAATATAAACCGGCCAACGTGATCATTTCAAAATAGGTCAGATGAATGTCATCACGTACCTGCTCCAACAAAGCAAAAGCATCGCACAAGGATTCGTCTGAAATAGGTTGTTGATTAACACAAATACGTTCATTGAATGCCAGCAAGTGAGGGGAGGTGTAGCACCCTACTCTGAAACCTGCGGCCATATAAATTGCTTCTAGCGCGGCAACTGTTGATCCCTTGCCATTCGTTCCAGCAACTGTAATGACAACACAATGATGCTTGGATAGAGATAGACGGTCGGCAACCGTTTTAACTCTGTTCAAACCCAGCTGGATCTCTTGTTGATGCCTATTTTCAAGAAGTTCAAGCCACTTATCAAGCGGTCTTCCCCGCTCATCATTAATAAGGCTCATCATCCTGATTCGATGCCGCGCGGTGGGTTAATTTCGCAATAAGTTCTGAAATGGTTTC
>CAMDBQ010000066.1 GCA_945889365.1 Legionella genomosp. 1
ACAACTCGTCTTTATTGTTAAGCTCTACTGTAAGATCCTGAACCACTACACTGCCAGAGGTCACGCAGGCTTTCATGGCTTCTATGTCAGTCTGATACCCCGTGTTTGCGGCCAGCATTTCACTTAATGTTTGGTGCTGTTTTTTAAGATCCGATCTCTGTGCATTAATGGTGGCCTTATTTTTTTTCAACTGAGTGGTCAGCTGGTCCATCTCTTCACGATGTGTTTGGATAAGTTTTACCTTACCTTCTTCGCTGGCAGCCCGAAGCCTTGTTAATTCAGCTGCTTGATCTGCTCTAAGGGTTTTTGTTTGAGCGGTTAGACCCGATGATTTATCCTTAGCTGCCGATAACTCTCTGGTTAAATCAGCGTGGCTATCCGTTAATCCTTTAATCTTATCTTGCAAGCGAGTAAATTCAGATCCAATCAGGTTAGCTTGCGCCTGAAGTCCTTGTGCCTTGGCCTTCTCATCTTCCAACTGACGACCCATCCCGGCCAAAGCCTCGGTCTGGTGGTGTACTTCACGTCTTTTATATGCTAATTCGGTATTTGTAACGGCCAGTTTCGAGGTCAGGACTTCAACACTGCCCATCAGCGCCATGACTTCCCGCTTCAAATCGTTGTTAACTGCTTCAACCTGTCGTATCTTGCCCAGTAAAAGTTCATTGTTACCTTTCACATTAACCAATTGCTTTTCTGTCGATAACAGCTTATCGTCAACAGCAAAGCGCGCGCTATTTAAAGCAATCCGGTCAGCACTGAATTGAGCCTTTTCCTGTTTATTCAAGCTGGTAGCTGTTTTAAGCGCTTCATTTAATGCATTAACCCGATTATTTGCCTGATAAAAACCAGCCGATAAGTCCCTGAACGATTGCGTGAGACTGATAAAGTTTTGGGTTTTAATCTCCAGCTTGGTTTTCAATCCTGCTGTCTCTTTCAATGCTGCCGCTACCTGTATCTTCAGCTGACTTTCAGCAGTAGTATATTTCTTTTGCGCAACCTGAAAATCGGCATGCAATCGAGCCTTTTCAGCCGCCTGCGTCTCACCAAGATGGCTGATTGCTTTTTCAAATTGTAGTTTTTCCTTAGCATATTTAAGGTCAAGATGCTCAACTTGCGCCTGAAGTCCTTGTACCTTGCCCTGCTCGTCCCCTAATTCAGCATGTTTCTGCTGCAAAGCGACACTCTGCTCATTTGCTTGCAAACCCATGAGATCTAAACTCGAATTAGTTTCCTGTAGCTGTCTAGTTAAATCAGTTTTAATTAGTTCCATAATATTAAGTGGTGTAAATGCATGTGAATCTAAGATTGTTTTAACTTTACCACCGCACAATGACTCATACTCTCGCAGAGTAAACATTTCAAAATTATTCGGTTCTACTAACAAATCGATTAGTTTATTTACTGCGCCTATTTTCTCCTCTTTAGAATATCCACGACTTAACACATCTGCCTGATGAAATGTAGGATTGGTGTTTCGTTTGGATTGATATGCTCTTAGTGCAACAATAAGTTCGTTCCAAATTTCTTTTGGAACCGAGGAAGCCAGAGCAGGTTGATAATTTGCTTCTGTTCTTTCTCCAATCATTCCAACATCAGTTGCAACTGATGTTGGATTTTGTGTTTTTGTCTGATGAGGCGGTGGATTTGTGACATTTGTTCTTCCTTCAATCTCAGCAACCCTCGCTTCAACGCTAACGTCTAAGGTTACAACAGACTGACCGCTTGCCTTTGAATACGCGCTCTTTGGTACTTCCCCTTTGTCCTTCATGATTTTAAACCTCCAAGAACAGGTCTTGCCTTTTGCCTAATGCATTGGCAGCATGCCACATCAGGGATATCCCTCGTTGCATTTGGGATGGCGTGGCTTAAGCCCGAGATAATGTGACTAAACCTAGTGCCATTTAGGTCAGATTCAATTACCCGCTTGATCCTTGCAATATGATTCTCAAAATAGGTCATCACAAACCCCAGATTAATAATCAAACAAATCTAGCCAAGTAATTTTCCTTTCTACTCACTCCACTAGCTCTACTGTGTGAACACTTTAATCGTGATATAAATTAAGCATAGTAGACAAATTTAGATCCTGCAAAGTATCCCCTCGATATCATCTTGTTTTGTACTTAAAGCGCCCTCATCCCCAGCCCTTCTGCAAGTGGTAGAAGGGAGCAGTTCAGTGACAGCATTTAACACCGGCGCTTAGATAAACATCTTTTTTCATGGGACAGCCCTGTGGGTAGGGTGAATAAATATTGACGAAAAAACACCATTGCGTTAACATTCGCAGCACACGGATTAGCGCGGACTCCTCAAACCATGAACACATTCAAAGTATCAACCCATGTTTTTTTTGCTATCGCTTGCGCCTTTGCGGTTCACTCAAAATCGTTTGCAGAGCCTGCCAATCTTTCGCAGCTCAAGACAGAGATGAAGGCTTACCATGAATCCGGTGCCTATCAAAAAGAATTGTCACAAGCGATTGCACCCGCAACCCGTTATATTATTGAACGTGCTAAATCCAATGAAAAAAGAGCAAAACCTCAAAAACTGGCGATTGTGTTAGATATAGATGAAACCAGCGTCACCAATTACAGTCATATGACTGCACGCGATTTTGCTGATAATAAAGAAGACGTGCACCGCAGCATGCTAGCAGCCAATGCCCCTGCCATTAAACCGATGCTTGCGCTTTACAATACGGCTTTACAAAAACGTGTGGCTGTTTTTTTTGTTACAGGTAGAAGGGAATCGCTTGAAAAAGTAACTGGCCAGAATTTACAGTTTGCTGGTTTCAATAAATGGGCCGGATTGTACATGCGCCCCAATCATTACAAACACCCAACCATTGCCACATTTAAAACAAAAACAAGACAAGCCATTACCGAAAAAGGCTATACCATCATTGCATCGCTTGGTGATCAACAAAGTGATTTAACGGGTGGGTATGCTGAAAAAACTTATAAATTGCCTAATCCTTATTATTTTATTCCGTAGTTTAATTAGGGCGTGTTGACCATTGCTCCCCACCGCCTACGTGCCCTAATCAGCGATACTCCACTGAAATAATCTCATACTCCACAATCCCACCCGGTGTTTTAACCACCACGGTGTCATCAACCAGCTTGCCGATCAACGCACGACCAATGGGTGAACTATAAGAGATTTTATTCACTTTGATATTCGCTTCATCTTCACCGACGATTTGATAGGTAATTTCAGCGTCCGTTTGCACATGGCATAAAACAACGGTAACGCCAAATACCACTTTTCCCTGATTGGGCAGTTTACTGATATCCACAACTTGCGCCATGGATAATTTTGCTTCCAGATCCTGGATGCGCCCTTCAGCAAAACTTTGCTCCTCACGAGCCGCGTGGTATTCCGCATTTTCCTTTAAATCACCGTGCGCACGCGCTGTGGCAATGGATTCAATAATTCTGGGACGCTCAATTGTTTTCAAGCGGTGTAATTCGTCCTTCAGTGCGTTTGCACCGTCAACTGTCATCGGATGTTTTTGCATCATGTAAATCCTGTAGTCGTGTAACTGTTTGTCTATCTTCATATTTCATTGCCAAACAGGCCGCCTCAGCGCCAGACAATGTAGTCGTATAGCTCACCTTATGCTGCAGTGCATTACGTCGAATTGCAAATGAATCCGCAATGGCTTGTTTACCTTCTGTAGTGTTCACAATAAAATCAATTTCATGATTTTTAATATAATCAACCACATGCGGCCGGCCTTCTGCAACTTTAAATACCCGCGTGCAAGGGATCCCAGCCGCTTGCAACACAGCGACTGTTCCTCGTGTTGAAACAATTTCAAAGCCTAAATCGATCAAGCGTTTAGCAATGTCACCAATGCGGGCTTTATCAGCATCGCGCACTGAAACAAATGCTCGTCGATGTTTAACGATATTGCATCCCGCCCCTAACTGAGCTTTAGAATAGGCTTGTCCAAAACGCTTGGCAATACCCATGACTTCACCCGTGGATTTCATTTCAGGGCCAAGAATGGAATCCACGCCTGCAAATTTAACAAACGGAAACACAGGCAATTTAATCGAATAAAAAGCCGGCGTTGGTGCGTACTGAGTCAACCCCTGAGCCTTTAAACTCACGCCCACTTTGCACAGAGCTGCAATTTTAGCCAAGGGCAATCCAGTGGCTTTTGAAACAAACGGCACTGTGCGGGACGCGCGCGGGTTGACTTCCAATACATAAACATCATCTGCCTGAATTGCAAATTGGGCATTGATCAAGCCAACCACACCTAATTCTAACGCCATTAATCGCATTTGTTCAATTAAATCTTGTTGTACAACCACACTTAAACTAAACGGTGGCAAGGTACAGGCCGAATCGCCTGAATGCACCCCTGCTTGCTCAATATGTTCCATGATGCCGCCAATTAAAACATCCTTGCCATCACAGACAGCATCAACGTCAACTTCAATCGCGTCATTTAGAAATTTATCCAGCAAGACGGGGGAATCATTGGAAACAATAACGGCATGCGCTAAATAATGCCGTAAGTCATCTTCTTGATACACCACCTCCATGGCACGCCCGCCTAAAACATAAGATGGACGAACCACCAGTGGATAGCCAATTCGCGTAGCCAATACGATCGCTTCTGCTTCGCTGCGGACAGTGCCATTCGCGGGCTGATGCAGACCTAATTTGATCACTAATTGTTGGAAACGTTCACGATCCTCTGCCATATCAATCGCATCAGGTGAAGTCCCGATAATAGGCACGCCATTGGCCTCAAGCTTACGAGCAAGTTTTAGTGGCGTCTGTCCGCCATAATGAACAATTACACCGGCAGGTTTTTCGATGTCTACAATAGCCAGCACATCTTCAAGGGTTACTGGCTCAAAATACAGCCTATCCGAGGTATCAAAATCGGTAGAAACGGTCTCAGGGTTACAGTTAACCATGATGGTTTGATAACCGGCCTCACGTAATGCCATGGCTGCATGCACGCAGCAATAATCAAATTCGATCCCCTGCCCTATTCGATTTGGACCGCCACCAAGAATCATAATTTTTTTCTGATTATTTTCAGGACGCGCTTCGCAGGTTGACTGGTAACATGAATACATATAAGCCGTGTCACTTGAAAATTCAGCAGCACAAGAGTCAATCCGCTTATAAACAGGTAGTACGCCTAATTTCAGACGATGCTCTCTAACGTCATCTTCCGTGCAATGCAGAAGCGTGGCCAAATACGCATCAGCAAATCCTCGGCGTTTGAGCTGGCGCATTGCGACATTATCCAAATCATTGATGGCCTTGCCCTCGAGAGCCTTTTCTTGCAGTACCAGTTCTTCAATTTGTCCTAAAAACCAGGGATCAACCCTACTCTCTTGATAGATTTCATCCAGTGATAAATGATGTCGAAAAGCATCTGCGATATACCAGATCCGATCGGGTGTAGGCACCCGTAAATGGCCACGTAAAACCGCGATTTCACCCTGCTTAAATAGGGGATGCAAACCGCACCTGTCGATTTCCAAACTTCGAATGGCTTTTTGCAATGACTCCTGGAAGTTGGCACCAATGGCCATAACTTCCCCAACGGATTTCATTTGTGTTGATAGGGTGGTTGAGGTTTGCGGGAATTTATCAAAATTAAACCGCGGAATTTTTGTCACCACATAATCAATGGTAGGCTCAAATGATGCCGGTGTTTTACCCCCTGTAATTTCGTTGGCCAATTCATCAAGGGTGTAACCTACGGCCAGCAAAGCCGCAACTTTGGCAATGGGAAATCCTGTGGCTTTAGAAGCCAGCGCTGAACTTCGTGACACACGCGGGTTCATTTCTACGACCAGCATTCGCCCATCATCCGGGTTGATTGCGAATTGGACGTTGGAGCCGCCTGTATCAACACCAACAGCGCGTAACACGCTAATAGATGCATCGCGCATGCGTTGAAATTCTTTATCTGTTAACGTTTGGGCGGGAGCTACTGTGATTGAGTCCCCGGTATGAACACCCATCGGATCCAGGTTTTCAATGGTACATACGATAATGCAATTATCATTTTTATCGCGTACCACTTCCATTTCATATTCTTTCCAGCCTAAGACTGATTCATCAATTAACAACTCATGCGTTGGAGACAATTCCAAACCACGCAGACAAATTTCTTCGAATTCTTCCCGGTTATACGCAATCCCACCACCACTTCCACCCATGGTAAACGACGGACGAATAATGGCAGGGAATCCAAGCCTGACCTGAACAGACAAGGCTTCTTCGAGGCTGTGAGCAATCGCCGAACGTGGCATTTCCAGCCCGATTTTTTTCATTAACAAACGAAACTTTTCACGATCTTCCGCTTTATCAATCGCATCACGACTAGCGCCAATCAGCTCAACATTGAATTGTTCCAAAATACCTTCGCGAGCCAGATCCAGCGCGCAATTCAACGCCGTTTGCCCACCCATTGTCGGCAACAACGCATCAGGCCGCTCCTTCTCAATCACACGCGCCACTTCTTGCCACAGTACCGGCTCAATGTATGTGGCATCAGCCAATTCGGCATCAGTCATGATTGTAGCAGGATTGGAGTTAACCAAAATTACCCTATACCCTTCTTTCTTTAACGCTCGCACCGCTTGTGTGCCAGAATAATCAAATTCACACGCCTGACCAATTACAATTGGGCCCGCGCCAAGGATAAGGATGGATTTAAGATCAGTACGTTTAGCCATAGCAACCATTAAAAAATCTAAAGTGACTTATTTTATCGGGTTTTCACTGAAGTTTATAGCCAAATAAGGTCTATTATTCTTAATGATGCAATGATGACCTGTCTTTTAAAAAAAACGCAGCAACCATAACCAGAAGAAGGCTGACAGGTAATACAGATAAGGCCAATTGATAATCAATTACTGAATAGACATGTTCACCGGCCACCATCTGGCCTCGGCCAAACTTGTCCAGCAAAGCACCCACCAAGGGCTGGAATATAACGCCACCCAAGGTCACGATCATATTCGCAGCAGCAAATACTGTGCCCGATAACTCGGCGCCACTATTCTCTTTGGCCATAATAAAAATAATGATTTCAGTGGCACTAAACACACCATAAAAAAACATCAGCACATTTAGAGCAACATAGGATAAACCAGGGCAATATAAAGTAATACTTATGCACACAAGCGACATGAACGCGCCGATCACCAAGGGAAGAACACGACGACCACTTTTGTCAGAAAAATATCCCGCAAGAGGTGCGCCTACGGCCCAGCCAAGAAACATAGCAGAGATTGTTTTTGCTGCTTGAAGTTTCGTCAGATGGTGCGCTTGCTCAAGATAAGACTTACCCCACAGCTCACCAAAAACTGATAACGAAGTGTAAAGGCATGCGCCAACAAAACCTATCAGCCACACTTGCGGCGAGACTAGCACGCGCACAATATTCGTATAGAAATCAGATAAAGATT
>CAMDBQ010000067.1 GCA_945889365.1 Legionella genomosp. 1
TGCCATTAGTATCAATACATGGAGAACAGCTTAGTGAATGGATATATTGAACTCCTTCTACTTTTGAATACGCTGCAAAATCCTTGCAACAAAAACGGATTAGAGATGGACATCGGCTTCCTCAGGTAAACAACTGATGAGGCCAACCAATTCCTTCCTTTTAAGGCTTTGTTGGGACCATCACCAACTCGACCTTGACCCCGCCGGTCAACCAGTTCCCTCGCTGCGCTCAGGATGACGTAGGGAGTTATGAATGTCATATTTTACGCAAAAAAAAACCAGGAGGACCTGGTTTTTTTAAATACAAACTAATTTATGCTTCAGCTTCAGCGACGGGTCTGTCGACTAACTCAACAATCGCCATTGGTGCATTATCACCTGGACGGAAACCACATTTCAGAATTCGAAGATACCCACCTGGACGTTGCACATAACGAGGCCCCAGTGTATTAAACAGTTTACCAACAGCAGCTTTTGATCGCAGCGTATCAAATGCATGCCGACGAGTTGCAACTGAGTCTGTTTTACTAACAGTAATTAACGGCTCAATATAACGTCTCAAATCTTTTGCTTTTGGCAACGTTGTTCTAATCAGTTCATGTTCAATCAAGGAACAGCACATGTTAGAAAACATCGCTTTTCGATGACTGCTTGTGCGACCAAATTTACGGCCTGTATTACGGTGACGCATGACTAAGACTCCTAATATTACTCGCCAAGATTTTCCGGCGGCCAATTCTCAAGTTTCATCCCCAACGATAAAGATCGTGATGCAAGTACGTCTTTAATTTCAGTAAGGGACTTCTTACCTAAATTCGGGGTTTGTAACAATTCATTTTCAGATTTCTGAACCAGATCACCAATAAAGTTAATATTTTCAGCTTTTAAACAATTTGCTGAACGAACTGTTAACTCAAGGTCATCAACAGGACGGAGTAACACTGGATCAAAGTCGTTAGGTACTTTATTATCCGCACATGACTCTTCGAATTTCATATCTACAAAAGCATTAAGTTGGCGCTGCAAAATGCTCGCAGCAATCCGAATCGCATCTTCGGGATCAATCGTACCATTCGTTTGCAACTCAATGGTTAATTTATCCAAATCCGTTCGATTTCCAACACGTGCTTTGTCGACGAAATAAGCAACTTTCTTAACCGGCGAAAACGCATTATCAATTTTTAATATTCCAACCGATTTTTTCTCTACTTCATCATCAAGTAAACGAGTAAATGTATCAGCTGAGTGGTAACCCATACCTTTTTCGACTTTCAAAGTCATTTCCAGTTTTCCATTTTCATTCAAATGGGCAATCACCAGATCAGGATTAATTATTTCCACGCCATGAGTCAGTTGAATATCACCAGCAGTGACTTCACACGGACCATTTTTGCTCAATGTCAACATGGCTTCCGAACCAACAGACATTTTGATAGCAATATCTTTCAAATTAAGAAGAATATTAACCACATCTTCCTGTACGCCTTCAATCGTACTGTACTCATGCAATACACCATCAATTGTGGCTTCAGTAATTGCGCTTCCTGGCATGGAAGACATCAATATACGTCTAATAGCAGTGCCGAGCGTGTAACCATATCCTGACTCCAGCGGCTCCAATACAATGCTTGAATGATTGGGGTTATCAGACTGCACCTTAAGAACTTTAGGCGTTAGCATTTCATTCATCTCAGTATACATTCGGCTATGTCTCCAATCTTACTTAGAGTAAAGTTCTACGACCAAGTTAACGTTAAAATCAGCAGTGAAATCATTCATTGTCGGTCTAGACGTAAACGTTCCCTTGAACGCACCAGCATCAACTGTAATCCAATCGCATGGAGCACGCTGCTCAGATAATGCAATAGCAGCCAAGATACGACCTTGAGCCTTAGCTTTTTGTCTTATAGCAATTACATCACCAGGGCTAACTTGAAAAGAAGCAATGTTTACAACGTGCTCATTAACCAAAATCGCTTTGTGAGCAACTAACTGACGAGCTTCAGCACGTGTGCTAGCAAAACCCATACGGTAGACAACATTGTCAAGACGACTTTCTAACATTGCCATCAGGTTTTCACCCGTAGCACCTTTATGACGAGCGGCAGATTTATAAGCATTACGGAATTGTTTTTCCAGAACACCATAAATACGCTTCATTCTTTGTTTTTGTCGCAACTGCTCACCATAACCACTTAAGCGCGGACGCTTATCAGCATGCTGGCCAGGTTGTTTTTCAGACTTACATTTTGATTTGTGATCACGAACACCACTCTTCAACAGCAAATCTGTACCTTCTCTACGTGACAACTTACATTTTGGACCAAGATATCTAGCCATTAAATACTCCTAAATCTTTATACGCGACGTTTTTTAGGCGGCTTGCAACCATTATGAGGTATGCCGGTCACATCGGTGATTTCAACAATCTTGAATTCCTGCGATATCAATTCACGGATGGTTGACTCGCGACCTGGGCCTGGGCCATGAATAAAAACAGCAACGGATTTCATACCATACTCTTTTGCTACAGCAGAAGCTCTCTCTGTTGCGATCTGCGCAGCGTAAGGGGTGCTTTTACGTGAACCACGGAAACCAGAACCACCAGACGTTGCCCAACACAAGGCATTGCCTTGCCGATCAGTAAAAGTAACAATCGTGTTATTAAACGAGGCATGCACATGCACTATGCCGTCCGATACAACACGTTTAATTTTTTTTCGGATCTTTTGTTGTTTTGCCTTATTTATAGCCATTTCAATATCCTACATGAAAAATCAATTATTCGTGCCTTTACGACGACCCTTTCTTGTACGTGCATTTGTCTTCGTACGTTGTCCGCGCAAAGGTAAGCCACGACGATGCCTTAAACCTCGGTAGCAACCAAGATCCATAAGACGCTTAATATTCATCGTAACCATACGACGTAAATCACCTTCAACAGTCATTTTTGTAATTTCAGTTCTCAGTAATTCCAATTGTGCCTCAGTGAGCTGAGATACTTTGGAAGCTGGATCAAGGTCTAGCTGCTTACATAATTTGATTGATGTTGACCTTCCAATACCGTAGATAGAGGTAAGCGCAATCACGACATGCTTGTGATCCGCTATGTTAACACCTGCAATACGAGCCATTAATATCTCCGAACGTTATTTAGTTCTGCCATAAAGGGCAGAAGAATACTATTTTAATACATTAAAATCAAGCAAGATTTAACCTTGCCGTTGTTTATGCCGTGCATCTTTACAAATAACACGTATAATTCCATGGCGCTTAATTATTTTGCAATTTCGGCAAATGCGCTTTACTGATGCTCTAACTTTCATTACTAACTCCGATAATAATCATAACAGACCAGGCAGTTTATTACCCTTGAAATTGGCTTTCTTCATCAACGAATCATATTGTTGAGTCATTAAATGGGCTTGTATCTGCGCTACAAAATCCATAATTACGACAACAATAATCAACAACGATGTTCCACCAAAATAAAAGGGAACATGCCATGTATACATCAAGATTTGTGGCAAAAGACAGACTAACACCAGATATATTGCACCAACCAGTGTTAACCGCGTCATAACCAAATCGACGTAACGCGATGTTTGTTCACCGGGACGAATCCCAGGTATGTAGGCTCCCGACTTCTTCAGGTTCTCAGCTGTATCCTTCGGATTAAATACTAATGCAGTATAGAAAAACGCAAAGAACAAGATCGCCACAGCATACACAATAAGGTATAGAGGTTGTCCTGGTGATAAAGCCATACCTATATCCGCCAGCCAGTCCATTCCTTTACCGCGGGCAAAAAATTGCGCCAATGTTGCCGGAAGAAGAATAATACTAGACGCAAATATTGGAGGGATTACTCCAGCCATATTTATTTTTAACGGCAAATGGCTTGTTTGGGCAGCATAAACTTTGCGCCCTTGTGTTCTCTGCGCGTAGTTGACACGAATACGACGCTGTCCACGTTCGATAAACACAACGAAACCAGTTACTGCAACGACAATAATTGCAACTAGCAAGAGAGTTAGAGCTTGCATTTGCCCTTCTCTGACTTGCTGAAACACTGAAGCAAGTGCATTTGGCATGCTCGACACAATTCCTGAAAAGATAATTAAAGAAATTCCATTCCCAATACCTTTTTCAGTAATCTGTTCGCCTAACCACATTAAAAACATTGTGCCAGTAACCAAAGTTACTACTGCAGTGAAGTAAAATGCAAAATCAGGATTCAAAGCAATCTGCTGTCCCGCCAACCATCGAGCCATACCAAGAGACTGGAATATGGACAACAACAGCGTAAGATATCGCGTATATTGATTTATCTTACGACGGCCAGATTCACCTTCTTTTTTTAACTGCTCCAACGATGGAATAACAACAGAAAATAATTGAATCATAATTGATGCGGAAATATACGGCATAATTCCGATTGCAAAAACTGTTACTCGCGACAACGCGCCACCAGAGAACATATTGAACAAGCCGAAAATTGTATTTTGCTGTTCATTAAAAAAATTAGCTAACTTTTGTGGGTCAAGTCCAGGAACAGGAATATGCGCGCCTAAGCGATATATCAAAATTCCTATAATGACAAACAATAAACGCGATTTTAATTCAGCCAATCCACCGCGTGATTGGCTAGATGATTGCTTCTGGTTTTTCATGGTCACTCTTCTATGCTTCCACCAAGATCTTCGATGACTTTACGAGCACCTTTGGTGACACGTAGACCCTTCAACTTGACTGCTGTCGTAATCTCACCAGAAAGAATTACTTTGACTTCACGAATAGCTTTGTTAACCAATCCAGCAGCCTTCAACACATCGAGATCAATAATTGCGGCCTCAAGTGTAGCTAGTTCGCTTAAATTAACTTCATCAATTGTTTTAGCTACGCGTGATTTAAAGCCCATCTTCGGCAGTCGACGCTGAATTGGCATCTGTCCACCTTCGAAATTGATCTTATGAAAGCCGCCAGCACGTGCTTTTTGGCCTTTATGACCTTTACCACTTGTCTTACCAAGTCCTGAGCCAATACCACGACCTAAACGCTTACGCGCTGGTCTTGAACCAACATCAGGAGAAAGTGTATTTAAATTCATTATGCACACTCCTCAATGTCCAGCAGATAGTAGATTGCATTAACCAATCCTCGAATAGCCGGAATATCATTATGCACTACCGAACTATGCATCTTTGTTAATCCCAATTGCTTTGCAATTAGAATATGCTTCGGAAGGCGACCAATCAGGCTTTTAACCAAAGTGATTTTAATAGTTTTTTCCATTATCTTTCTGCCATCAGTTGAGCAACTGATTTACCGCGCTTAGCAGCAACGTAATCAGGAGTTCCAATGTGTGTTAACGCGCCAATAGTCGCACGAACAATATTGCTTGGATTCGTGGAACCAATGCTCTTGGCTAAAATATCATGCACACCCAAGACTTCAAGTACAGCACGCATCGCGCCACCGGCAATAATACCGGTACCTTCGCTAGCTGGCTTCATGAATACTCTTGAGGCACCATAGTGGTAAGATATTTCATGATGAATCGTGCTGCCGGCCAAAGAAACATAAACCATGTTCTTACGTGCTTGATCCATTGCTTTTTGAATTGCAATTGGAACTTCGCGCGCTTTACCGCGACCAAATCCAATCATGCCTTTCCCATTACCTACGACTACAAGAACAGCGAATCCGAAAACACGACCACCCTTGACCACTTTCGCAGTACGTGTAACAGACACCAACTTTTCTTGGTAGCCATCAGTTTTTGTTGAATCATCAAATGCCATAACTGTTCCTTAAAAATTCAAACCAGCTTCACGAGCGCCATCAGCTAATGCTTTGACTCGTCCATGATATTTATAGCCAGCCCGATCGAAAGCTACATCAGAAACATTTTTTTCCTTTGCGCGAAGAGCAAGGGATTTACCTACCTGAAAAGCTTGTTCAGACTTTTTACCGGTTAACTGTGTTTTTAATTCAGTATCCAAAGTTGAAGCGGATGCTAAAACCAGATCACCTTGCTCACCAGTTACAATAATTTGCGCATAAATATTCGCTCCGCTTCTATGTACAACCAGACGTGGTCGTTTAGATTGGCGAATGATAGCTCTTGTTTTTAAAGAGCGGCGAATACGAGCTTTTTGCTTATTCATAATTCACACCTTATTTCTTTTTAGCTTCTTTGCGAACAATTTGCTCGCCAGCGTATTTAACACCCTTGCCTTTATAAGGTTCTGGTGGTCTAAACGCGCGAATTTCAGAAGCAACCTGACCAACGAGCTGCTTATCTATCCCTTTAAGAATAATTGTTGTGTTATTAGGAGTCTCAGCAGCAACGCCTTCAGGCAAAACATATTCAATTGGGTGTGAAAACCCTAGGGATAACGTTACAGCTTTATCTTTGGCCGCCGCACGATAACCTACGCCAACCAGTTCAAGAGTACGGTCAAAACCTACGGTAACACCTTGCACCATATTTTTAACTAACGCCCGTACTGTTCCTGCCTGAGCCCATGCATTGGGATCAATAGAAGCTGGTTTAAAAATAACTTGATTAGCATCGGCGTCAGACTTAGTTACACTAACCAATTTATTACAATGCTGGGTTAAGGTCCCCTTTGGCCCTTTGACGGTTACTGTATTAATGCCAACTGTCAGTTCAACATTGGCAGGCAGTAATATAGGGGCTTTAGCTACTCTAGACATATCAATCCTCGTTCGTATTAAGCCACTTCACAAATGACTTCACCGCCAACACCCGTTACTTTTGCGGCAATGTGAGTCATCACTCCTCGAGAGGTAGACAATATGGCAATCCCGAAGCCAGGAACAGCCGTCAAGTCTTTAACTGACTTATATACTCGCAACCCAGGTCGGCTAATGCGTTTAATCTTGTCAATTACAGCCTTACCTTGATAATACTTAAGGTGTACAGTCATTGATTTAAGATTATTCTCAAGAGGTTCAACTGAAAAGTCAGATATGTATCCTTCTTCCTTCAGTACTCTAGCTATTTCTTCTTTTAATATTGATGAAGTTAATTTCACCTGCTGATGTTTCGCTTGCTGTCCGTTTCTAATTCTGGTCAGCATATCAGCAACTGGATCATGCATACTCACAGTCGTTCTCCAATGAAAAAGGTTTACCAGCTGGATTTTCTGCCACCAGCGACATTTCCAGTCATTAATTGTTGGCGCAAACAAATCCTGCACAGTCCGAATTTACGATATACTGAATGCGATCGACCACACTGCTGGCAGCGCGTAGTAAGACGAACAGGATTAGAATTAATCGGCAACTTATGTAATTTATCCTGAGCCGCGCGAATTTCATCAGGATCAGTAGATGATTTGAT
>CAMDBQ010000068.1 GCA_945889365.1 Legionella genomosp. 1
GTTATACGTCCAATTTCATGTAAAAAATTTAGTTCGAGTTCGACCATTGGAGAAATAAACAACGCTTCAGTTTCCATGATGTTTTGAATATTCTCAGGGATTTTTTCCAGTAAACCTTCATATAACCAAACTAAAATATGGGTATCTAAAAAAATCATAGATCCGGCCCACCTTGCCAATATAAAGACCAATCCATCTCCACAATACTGTCCGGATCAGCGCATAGAGTACCTGGATGCGCTTTAAGATTGGCCAGTTTACGTAGCTCTTTTTTTGGTTCAACGACCAGTTTGAGTATTTGGCCTTTGCGAACAATCTCAACGGGGATCTGAGTTTCAATCACTTGATCCAAAATTTTATATATGTTTTCTCTTAATTGTGTCGGCGTAATTGTCATTTTGAATCTCCATTATGTACGCTTTAATTAATTATAACGTACGCCATTGGTTTTTGTCAAAATTGTAGCATGCAAGCATTGCGGGATCAGATGTTGAATTGTGGACTGATCCCGCATTAACCTTCATAGAGAGGGGGGGCGTGAATAAGAAAAGAGCTCGGTGACAAACAAGTGAGCGCTCTATACTACGCCCACTGCAACCACTGCAAGCGCCACAACTCATAAAGAAAGATTTGATTATCATCTTGCGCTAAAAACAACAGCAAATCACACGTATCCACCTGTCGATTATTCGCAACATATTTCACCAATACAGGCGCTACATCCGTGATGTCCCATTCACAACCATTAACAAACAATTGCAAATCGCCCTCTTGATAAGCCATGCGGCACGTAGGATCACGCACTAAACCAGCGCTCTGGCGAAGTTCCGCAACGAACGTAGCACGGTCACCGGCTTCATCATCAGATAACGGCTCCGGCATCTCCTGCTCAGCCTGCTGATCAATACGCGTAGCAAAGCAACCAAACCAGCGCTTCATCACCGATTCATCATTTAGCATGTCTTGCATAAGGTTCTTGGCATTTAACCACGCATCAGGTGGAATAGCCGATGTAGCAGGCAGATCTGACCAATCCGGATCTTTATAGAGCCCTGTCGCGGTCACTTTTTCAGATGAAAATTCACCAAAACCATCCCACAATTCTTGGCCTTGATAACTGCGAAATCCAAACGAATACGTCATGCAGTCATCACTCAACGACACACCGTGATGCCCGACGTGCGGAGGGAGATATAACATGTCGCCTGGTTCAAGAATGTACTCTTCTTCCACATCAAATTGCGCCATGATGCGTAAATCAACATCGGTCAGGTAGTTTTCAAGATTGCAATGCTTAGTCGTCAGTGACCATTTACGCCGCCCTTCAGCTTGATATAAAAAGACATCGTAATGATCATAATGCGGACCGACATTTCCGTGTTTGACGGCATAACTAATCATCACATCATCCACGCGCCATTGGGGAATAAAATTAAAATGATCCAACAGTGCGGTAACCTCAGGAACCAATCTATCCACCCCTTGCACCAACAAGGTCCAATGGGTTTTAGGTAAAGTCTCAAAGAGTGCTTCATCAAACGGGCCCGTCTTTAATTGCCAGTAAGGCGCTGTATCTGGCGTTTCAAACACCATCCGGCTTTCAACACCTGCTTCCAGGGACAGTCCTGCCAATTCATCCGCAGTCAGCGGGTTAATAAAATCAGGTAACGCCTTGCGAATCACCAGCGGTTTTTTTTGCCAATACTCTTTTAAAAATGTTTTTACATCAATCGTTTCAAAATGAACCATACAACGTTAACCCACATGACATTGTTGCGCCCAAACGCGCAACATGGCGTTGCCTGTTGGCCTTAACGAAGACGTGACATCACGCACTTCAACACCATAATTTTCTTGCTGCAATCCCAGTAATACAGGACCTAACAGCGAGGATGGTACACCCTGACTATTACTCAGGGGAAAAATTCGCACTTCCTTGGCAACCCGCGCCAATTCAAGTATCTGCTGTAAATGTAAATCAAGACTCTCTGAGCCATTAAATAAATAATCCGGGCACAAGGCGAGATCAAAGGCAAAATCAGCAAACGGCAATGCCCCATTCTGATCGACAGCACACCGTGTTACAGGGTGGCTAAACCCATCCCATGAAACCGACTCGGTATTCAAGGCGCGCCCATATTCCAGAACCCGGCTCTCGAGATCAGTTGCTGATAATCCGAATAAATCAATGAATTCATTACGCATTATATCTCCTCTTTTGAAACAGACGCTTGAACACTCATTTTCGTAAACGTTCACGAATTTCTCGCCTTCACAATTCTGCTTATACAAAGTATAGTTTAACCTATATTTCAGAAACAGGAAGTCACCCTATGCACCACGGTCTACAACACCAACTTGGTGAAACACATGATTTACTCCGTGAAAGCGTATATCAGTTCGCCTCAAATGAAATCGCGCCCATTGCCGCACAAATTGATCACGACAACGCATTCCCCCATCCGCTCTGGCGAAAACTGGGCGACATGGGCTTATTAGGCATCACGGTCAGTGAAGAATATGGTGGTGCAGACATGGGATATTTAGCCCATGCCATTGCAATGGAAGAAATCTCCCGCGCCTCTGCTGCTGTCGGTTTAAGCTATGGTGCGCACTCCAATTTATGCGTCAATCAAATTTATTTAAATGGCACCCACGAACAAAAACAACGGTACCTGCCTAAACTTATCAGCGGTGAACACGTTGGCGCGCTGGCCATGAGTGAAGCGAATTCAGGCTCAGACGTCGTCAGCATGCAATTACAAGCACGTAAGCAAAACGACCACTATATTCTCGATGGCACCAAAATGTGGATCACCAATGGGCCTGAAGCCAATGTCCTGGTCGTCTACGCAAAAACCGACAAGCAAGCTGACAGCAAAGGCATCACCGCGTTTATCATTGAAAAAAACTTAGCCGGATTTAGTACCGCGCAAAAGCTCGATAAACTCGGCATGCGCGGCTCCAACACCTGCGAACTGGTATTTGAACAGTGTGAAGTCCCCGCTGAAAATATCCTGGGCGAACTCAATCAAGGTACTCGCGTACTGATGAGCGGTCTTGATTACGAACGAACCATTTTAGCAGCCGGCCCCGTAGGCATCATGCAAGCCTGCCTGGATGCCGTGATCCCCTACGTCCACGAACGCAAACAATTCAAACAACCGATTGGCGAATTTCAATTTATTCAAGGCAAATTAGCCGATATGTACACAGAATTGAATGCCTCACGATCCTATCTATATGCGGTAGCACGTGCCTGTGATAATAAACTCGTCAGCCGCAAAGATGCCGCCAGTGTGATTTTATACACTGCAGAAAAAGCCACTCAAATGGCACTGCAAGCGATCCAAACATTAGGCGGGAATGGCTATATTAACGAGTATCCCACCGGTCGCCTTCTGCGGGATGCAAAACTCTATGAAATCGGCGCAGGCACCTCGGAAATCCGTCGCATGCTGATTGGACGCGAACTGTTTAAGGAATACAAATGAATCCAGAAGATATCGTGATCGTTGCCGCAAAACGCACCCCCACAGGTGCCATGCTAGGCAATTTATCACCACTGACAGCAACTGAATTAGGTGCCGCCGCACACCGCGCAGCAATCGCACAAGCCGGAATATCGCCTGCAGACATCGATGACGTCATTAGTGGCTGCGTCCTGCAAGCCGGTCTTGGGCAAGCACCCGCCAGACAAGCCGCTCTTAAAGCGAATCTGCCAACCTCCGTTGGTGCTACTACTGTCAATAAAGTATGCGGCTCAGGCATGAAGTCCGTTATGCTCGCTCATGATTTGATTAAAATCGGATCAGCGGACATTGTTCTCGCTGGCGGCATGGAAAGCATGAGCAATGCGCCCTACTTATTAGACAAAGCACGTGCCGGATATCGCTTAGGCCATGGTGAATTAAAAGATCACATGTTTCTTGATGGCCTTGAAGATGCTTATGAACAAGGCAAAGCCATGGGATGTTTTGCTGATGTCACGGCCAAACAATTTGGTTTCACTCGCCAACAACAAGATGACTTCGCCATGCAATCCATGACGCGAGCACTTGACGCGCAACATAACGGTGCGTTTGAAGACGAGATAACACCGATTACTCTATCTGGACGTAACGGCGATATCACCATTACACTGGATGAAGGCCCTGATCCTGCAAAATTGGCTAAAATTCCAAAGCTTAAACCTGCATTTCAAGCCGATGGAACGGTAACGGCTGCAAACTCCAGTTCAATTGCAGATGGTGCCGCGAGCCTGATTTTGATGACCGCCGCCAATGCAAAAGCACGTGGCCTTAAACCACTAGCCAGAATTGTCGCACATGCCAGTCATGCACAAGAACCACAATGGTTTACCACAGCCCCGATTCCAGCCATCCAAAAAGTATTAACCAAGGCCGGCTGGCAAACGGATGATGTCGACCTATATGAAATCAATGAAGCCTTCGCTGTTGTGACCATGGTAGCCATTTCAGAACTGAAACTGGATCCGGCAAAAGTGAATATTCACGGTGGAGCCTGTGCTTTAGGTCACCCCATTGGTGCATCTGGCGCACGTGTGCTTGTGACGTTGATTTATGCGCTCATGCATCAGAAAAAATCGCGCGGTGTTGCCGCTTTGTGTATTGGTGGCGGTGAAGCAACTGCAATAGCTATCGAGATTATCCATGCTTAAACAAAGTATTATCTATATGGCATTAAGTATACTGATTGTAATGTTTGCGGCATATGCGCATTTGGCGATAGTTTATATCGATATGTTCTACACCTGGGTCACGCTGGAACTTACCCCTATATTCAGCTCAAGCATGTACGGAACCCTGATTCGCAACGTGTTTTCTCTGATGGTATTGCCGGTCATCATCGTCGGCATTCCAGCATTGATTTATCGAGTGATTAAGGGCCAACATATGCCTTATTTTATTGAGATCACCTGGATCATTTGGCTGATCATTGTTCTTAGCAAAGTGTTGATTCGATAAAGGAACCCTCATGACGAAAATAATCAGTCAACTGAATCTGGCCAGCAGCGAATTTAAAGTCAATCAAACCGCGATGCAAACCTTGGTGAATCAATTGACGGAAACGGTGACAAAAATTGCGGCAGGCGGTGACGAGAAAGCACGCGCAAGGCATCGACAGCATGGCAAATTGCTACCGCGTGAACGCTTGCAACAACTGCTTGATCCAGGCAGCCCTTTTTTGGAGCTGTCTCAATTGGCAGCTTATGAAGTCTACCCTGACAACCTGCCTGCCGCTGGATTAATTACCGGCATTGGTCGGGTTACTGATCAAGAATGCATGATAGTCATCAATGATGCCACAGTAAAAGGCGGAACTTATTATCCATTAACCGTTAAAAAGCATTTGCGAGCACAGGAAATTGCACACGACAATCACTTGCCGTGTATTTATCTTGTCGATTCAGGTGGTGCATTTTTGCCCCTGCAAGATGAAGTATTTGCCGACCGAGATCATTTCGGACGCATTTTTTATAATCAAGCCAATCTATCTGCGCAAAACATTCCGCAAATCGCTGTGGTCATGGGCTCTTGTACAGCCGGTGGCGCCTATGTTCCGGCGATGGCAGATGAATCGATCATGGTAAAAAATCAGGCGACTATTTTTTTAGGCGGCCCGCCCTTAGTGAAAGCCGCAACCGGTGAAGTCATCAGTGCTGAGGAGTTGGGCGGTGCTGATGTGCATTGCCGACAATCAGGCGTGGCTGATTATTACGCTGAAAGTGATGCGCATGCGTTAGTTCTCGCCAGACGTGCGGTCAGCAATTTAAATCGCCGAAAACCCGATACCGTGTGTCGAATGGAAAGCCGTGAACCCGCATATAGCCCCGAAGAACTCACCGGCATTATTCCCACCGATCCACGCAAACAATTTGATATCCGTGAAATCATCGCACGCCTGGTTGATGCGTCAGAATTCGATGAATTCAAAGCCCTTTATGGCACAACACTGGTTTGCGGGTTTGCACATATATATGGCTTTCCGATTGGCATCATCGCCAACAACGGCATTCTGTTTGGCGAAAGCGCATTAAAAGGCGCACATTTCATCGAACTATGCACACAACGCAACATTCCACTGGTCTTTTTGCAAAACATTACTGGCTTCATGGTTGGTAGCAAATACGAAGCGGGTGGTATTGCCAAACATGGAGCCAAAATGGTAACCGCGGTTGCCAATGCTCAAGTACCTAAGTTTACTGTAATTGTTGGCGGTAGTTTTGGTGCAGGTAATTACGCGATGTGTGGTCGGGCTTATGCCCCACGCTTCTTATGGTCCTGGCCGAACGCACGTATTTCTGTCATGGGCGGCGATCAAGCGGCCAATGTACTGGCTCAAGTTAATCGTGACAAACAAGCTAAACAAGGCACGGTCTGGCCGACTGAGGAAGAAGAACTATTCAAAGCCAGCATGCGCGAACAATATGAAGCTCAAGGCAATCCCTATTACGCCAGCGCAAGATTATGGGATGATGGAGTCATTGCACCACATGATACACGCAAGGTATTGGGATTGGGTTTATCAGCGGCATCAAATGCGCCGATAAAACCCACAAAGTTTGGTGTGTTTAGAATGTAATGAGGTTTCATTATGACAATTTTACTCAACGAAACACAAGGCCACGTGCAAATCATCACGCTGAATCGCGTCGACAAACACAATGCGTTTGATGACACCCTGTTAGCCGATTTGCAAATACTATTGGACAACGCCATAACCGATCCAAACATTCGCGTGATCCTGCTAAAAGCTAATGGCAAGCATTTTTCGGCTGGAGCAGATCTGGCCTGGATGCAGCGCATGGCAGAATTTAGTGAGGCTGAAAATATTGCCGATGCCAAAGTGCTTGCACACGTCATGTACACCTTAAATCAAAGCCCAAAACCCACTATCGCCATGGTACAAGGTGCCGCATATGCCGGCGGCGCGGGTCTGGTTGCCGCTTGTGACATCGCCATTGCTGCCGATACCGCACGATTTTGTTTCTCAGAAGTTAAACTAGGCTTAATCCCCGCTGTGATTAGCCCCTATGTGATCAAAGCCATCGGTGAACGCGCTGCGATGTCGTTATTCATGAGTGCAGAAGTGTTCGATGCCAAACGGGCATTTGAATTACAACTGATACAACACTGCAAACCTGAGCGCGAACTGTTAACCTATACGCTCAGTTA
>CAMDBQ010000069.1 GCA_945889365.1 Legionella genomosp. 1
TTAATACATTTAATATACATGTATCCTTGAAAGAATAAATGCTATTTGATTCAAATTATGCGTTATCTATTAAATTGGTTCTGTCGCAAAAGTCAGGCTCATGTCTATAATTAGATCATTGAAACCGAGCAGGGGTATCCAATGATCAGTTTTAAACAACGCCATTTTAAAAAAGAGACGATTTTAATGCTGGTTTGCTGGTACGTCGCCTACGCATTAAGCTATCGTGACATTGAAGAGCTGGCGTCAGAGCGTGGTCTGGAGGTTGATCACTCCACCATCAATCGCTGGGTCATTCATTACGCGCAGCAACTGGAAGAGACCCTCTGCAAGCACTATAAACGACTAGTGCCTCGCCTTGTTAATACGCTCCCTTAAACTCCCGTCCCCGCCTTCGCGGGGACGGCAAATCGTGGCTATGGACTCAAGCTGGGCGTGAGTTTCCTGACTGGTGGGTAATGATAAGGCCGCGGCGCGTAGGCGTTGGGGAGCAATGGTCAACACGGCCTAACAAGCTTAGATGAATTAATAGCCCTTCTAAAATTACACTCCCATCGTTATGTTAAAGATTGTTCCACGGCAGGTGGATACCTCACTTCGTTCGGGATGACGTGGGTAGTTACGGTTTTTGCTTTAAAGAATGAAGTCTGTTTGTTTGTATGCGATTGCCAAAGTTCTGTAAATTCGTTGTTCAATTTTCTGCGATTTAAGTATGTTAATCCAGCATCTTGTATTACTTTAAATATTCCTTGATGTGGTTTTGCAGTATGTTGATCTGGATTAAATGCTTCTGGGTGCCATTGAACAGCAATCATAGGCACGCCATGGATGGTTTCAAATCCTTCGACGCAGTAATCTGGATTTATCTGCAGTCCTTGGCGTGAATTTGGTGCAAGGTTATTATCTTTTACGCTACAAGCATTCACTTGAACATTTTTACTGATAAGTTTTGATTGGGGGTCAAGTGCCTGCCAATGGGTGCTGTTTACGGGTATATCTTGTATTGTTTCCGGCTGTTTAGACATTGCTTGCGCTAATAGGGTGCCTGCTTTAGGACGAACTCTGTGCAACATTTTATTATTACAAACCCCTGCACTGTCGGCACTCAATCGCGGCATTCCCCCGCCATAATTATGATCATTTACCTGAATCAGGTCGCCGCCATAAGCTTGCCATAAAGTCCATGATCCAGCACAAACGGCTAAAATAGGTTGTCCGCGATATATAGCTTTTCTGATTAATAAGGCTTCATTACCCAGACGTGCAGTGTGTGTGGGTGATTTTTGTTTATCGGACTCTCGGCTATAGCCTGGAATAAAAATAAACGCAGCATCGATGCCGTAATCATTTGCTTGCTCGGGTAAATTTTCATTGGCCGGCAGTCCGTATTTATTATTACCAGCACGATAGTTGATGTAGCTAGCCAGGGTGGTTGTGTCGGCATTGGGTGCAGCAATAGTGTTTGAAATCCAACCGGTCATTTTTCTTACTGCAAAGTGATCGAAAAATGCACCTTTGCCGTGCCCATCTTCCCTATATGAAATACCAGTCACTTGCATAATTTACCTTGACATTAGATTTAGCTCTAATAATAAACATCATTATAACATGTTATCTTTGCCCTAACACTGATCAAGCCGATTGCAAAATTTGGATGGCTTTTATCTATACATTCAGCACCAGTTATTAGTGTTGCACCGTTGGCTGCCAAAGCAGCAATAGACAGGGCCATTGCAATCAGGGCTGCCCCATCAAGCAACATTCACTTGACGCTGCAGGTAGACTTACTCTACTATAAATTTCAACAAAAAATGCTAGGGTAGCTATTTTTTGATAAACTCGGACAAGGATGTCAAATGCTCATAGATCGAACGATTTTTTCCTCGTGTTTATTCCTCTGTTCCTCCTTAGCTGCTGCTGGAACAATGGGTGTTTCTTCTGAAACTCCAACCGATTTACATGCGGTACTCACGGTCCAAGGCGGTTATGCGTCGATCAATTCGAATGGTCATGTACAGCGCTTTATGGGTCCTGACAGCACTCTTTTTAATTACAGCCCCTCAGACACAAAGAATAACAAGGGTTTTGTTGGCCTTTTTGTGGGCGTCGAGCATATCGTGCCAACGCTATTGAGTTACCCTGCTCTAGTGCAAGCCGGCGTCGAATACAATGCATTTGGACAGGAAACGATTAAAGGACTAAACACGGTCGGCGTAGATGCGAGTTCGTCAACTCAATACACGTATCAATACAAGGTTAAAACACAGCAAATTTTAGGAGATATTAAATTACTCACAACCGTTCATGAGCTCTTCCACCCTTACCTGGAAGCTGGGCTCGGCATTGCAATCAACGATGCAAATACTTATCACGCCAGTACAACAGAAACTGGTAGTCTTAATTTAACACCCACGTTGGCAAATCAAGGCAGCATTAGGACCAGCTATATTCTTGGTTTAGGATTAGATGCAAATCTAAACAAACATGTACGGCTGGGTCTAGGTTATCGATACAGTTATTTTGGCGCCGCATCGTTAGGCAATGGCTCCATTGCTGTTGGCACAAACCAAACTCCAGGTTTCTTTAATGTGCAAACATCTGGCTTGTACGCAAATCAGCTCATCGCTCATGCAAGTTTGATTTTTTAATAGGTCTATTATAAATAACAAAGGAAGTGACGTTATGATAAGAATTATGTGTTTTTTTATATCCTTACTCGCCAGCACAGCTGTCTTAGCTGGCAGCTTTAGCATCAATCCTTTGGGGGCGCTACCAACCACGATAAGACTTGGGGACACTGTTCAGGTCAAGTTTCTTGTCAAAAATCTGACGAAGAGCACACGCAGTGGCTATGTCTTGAGCCCACTACCTGCGAATGTACGACAAAGTGTTTCTTCAACGTTTTGTAGTAATCCACTAAGCCTTAATGCCGGGGATTCATGTGTTTTAGCCTTTAATTTTACAGGCCCAGCGTCATTTGATTTCTCACTGTGCAACGGCGCGAGCTGCACGACAGCATCCGCGTCTATCGCACTGGCGACCCAAGCGACCACTAACCAGACCTTTCCATATGGGGCGGCCCCCAGCGGGAACGTATGTACGTCCTCCGACCAGTATGCTACTCCAGAAACCATGCTAGGCTCATGGGCGATGCTTGATGCTGTTGCGATGGACATCGCTTCAGGAGAGCTTTCTTCGGCATTTAGCAATAATGTCGTTTATGCCGTAGGTACAGCCGCTGTTGGAAACTACTACGGTTATTCAGGCTGTGGGGAGGGGTGTAACCAATTAAATGGCTATTGCTTTGCTATGAAATTTACCAGTAAAACTGCTGGTCCTAAATACATGATTTTCCAATCAGTTAATACAGCAGCCAATCTTAATTCTTTTGATATTTATATGGCAGGAGGAGGTGCCGGTAACTATCCTGACGAATGTAAAGTATTTTGGGGTACGGGTACTTCTGTTGACTGGAGTGCCCACATCAAAGACTCAAGCTGCTCAACGTATTTTGCTAATTTTACGCCGATCAACTCTCAATACTCCGTTACTTACAATGGAACACCACACCCAGCAAAGAGTACACTAAGCGATGCATGCGCCTTTGCCACGAGCAGTGGTTTCAATAGTGAAAACTTTACTGGCATTACCTTCGTTCCTGTTACCTGCCCTACTGCATTAACACAAGTTACCGGTGTTGCCTTGGCAAGTACAATAACAACGATAGGATCAGGCGTAAAGCTCATTCCTATTGCAGAACTAACGGAGTCATCGTTCACTGGAGGCACGCAGATTACCGGAGCGACAACAACTCAAATGCAGGACTGTAAAACACCCTCTTCAGGGTATTGCGGTAATGTGACATCTACCATCACAAACTATCAATCCTCTATTTCCGCCAGCGTAACCGCTCCTTTATTAACCAATGCTTATTGTTCCCAAAATCCAACTAAGGCCGGATTTTGCAGCTGGAATACGTGTGGTAGTGCGGGTAGTGATTATTGTAATACGGATCAAAGCACATGCGCTGCATGCGGTGGTGGCTCGCAGTGGTGTGAGTGCGCCGGCTAATTACGGCAATCCGTAAACCAGCAAAGGGGCGTTCGTCGGATTGGATGGATGCCCGATTGCTTATATAGCCCCTTAGCACATGAACCAGCCGTTAAGTATCATTTAAAATTTAGGCGGATCTATAGCTTGCAGGCATCCCTAACGATAAAGAAGCCCACAAAAAAAGGATCACCAGACGTTCGCGGAAACAACGGTGTTTTTTCTGAAATCAGTCATTATTTTTCTCTTCGATTGACTTTTGATGGATATCAATATAATTTTGTCGAGTGCCGACTTTCTTCCCTGTTTTTTTTCTAAATACTTACGCTCGTTGCCAGCCACTTCACCACCGGCACGTGCTGCCCATTTATTCTGATTAAAGCCTTGAGCATCCTTGTTACGTGCAATCTCGGCAGTTGGTGCTTCACCTAGCATGGTAAAAATCAGCTCAAGATCAGTCATATGATCGCGTAGGTTCTCGCGGTTTTTCCATTCTTCGGTTAATTCACTCCGCACCTGAATGCCGCGCATGCGTTTTTCAATCCATGCGGCAGGGTAGCCTTTCGAATTGAAGACGCACTACAAAAACGGGACGACACACGTGGAATTGGAGCCGTTGGATTTCATTGCTCGACTGGCAGCCTTGGTGCCTAAGTCGCGGTTTCACTTGACCCAATTCCATAGGGTGTTTGCGCTGAACAGCTAGCACCGCGCTGCAGTGACGGGTGAGGGCAAAGACAAGCCACTTCCATCAACAGTCACTCATGAGTTACCTGCGTCCGGTGAAAAGCGTCGTGGAAAAATGAGCTGGGCGATGCGACTAAAACGGGTGTTCAACATTGACGTCACGATTTGTAGGCATTGCCAATGTGCCATGAGGATCATTGCGTGAATCGAAGAGCGTCAGGTGATTAACAAGATTCTGGATCACATCAATCGGAAGCAGGAACCTTTGGCGTCCGTCATGGCAGGTACTGGCATTCGCGCACCACCCACTGACTACAGAGTCTTGGTCGCATTTGCCTCGTTCCTGTAATAACACCCACATTTCTAAGGAGTTAACGATGTGAGATTTTCATCGAGTTACGACATATTTGTTGCTATTTGTTTAGTAATCACATTTTTAGTCTATATTTAACATAGATCCTTTTGAATTATAGGTCTTGTTATGCCCGGTAAAAAGCCTATTATCCAAGATGTAGCGATAATTGGAGATGCTACATTTGGGAATCCTATTGGTGAAGCGCCTAGAAGAGGAGAACCGATACCAATTTCTCTAATGATGCCTTTCGAGCGTGCAGATATGGTTAGCCGTTTGGAAAGTAGTATCCATCAATTGATGGATGATGCTGATAAAGTTTATCAAACAAACTGCTATAAACCAGGGACTAATGAGGTCAATCCAGATTATATAACTCGTCTGAGTACTAATGAATTCTTTTTTTACACTAAAGAACCCCTTACTTTGGAAGAATTCGAAAAAATACAAAATAAAATCGCTGATAAAGCGAAAACTCTTTCTAGTGGAGTCTCATTGATTTTTGGTTCATTTGCTGTGAAAACTGAAGATAATAAAGTCATGAATGTCACACCACATATTACTTGTGGAAAAGCACCAGATTTTCATTTTATTGTTAAAAATCATACTTCACCTATAGACGTACGATATAAGATACCCAGTGATTCCACAAATACCACAGAAACGTTAGCTGCATTAGACAAGAGTACTTCCACTTTGTTGCCTATGCCGAAAATCATGATTGATGGGACGTTTAAAGAGCTCTCTTTTAACAATCTAGTAACCTGCAAAACTCTAGGTGGTACTGAATTTCTAGCAGCAATAGATATTTGCCTCGATCATGCCCGCGGAGTTGCGCGGATCAATTATGAAGAACTTAAAAAGAGAAACCCAGCTATAAAGAGTCTACCAATTTTTCATGTCGTAGTATCGAATTGTATATGCATAAACCCCGCAAATTGTCTTGGTTCTGATATAATGCATGTTGATCCTGAGTTTTCACCGACTCAGTGCAAAAAAGGAGCTCTACAACAGCAAACAAGCTCCAATCAAATATTTAAATTCGGCAAAGATCTATTTAGTACGTATGTTTTAGATGTCGTACGTTTCAATTTGAAAAATAATTATGCTTATATACAAGACTCTCCTCTGAATGGAAGATCGCACGGAGTTTATGAAGCATCTATAAATAACATCAAATTGAAAAATACGGCCTCAGTTGTTCCTAGCGAAACGATGACCGCGGCCAAAAATACTGATGTGATTGCGTTTCAAGAATTTAAGATAAAATATGAACAATATAAGGGTGACTATTTAAAAACTAAGATTTTAGAAGATTTTAAAAAGCAAATTGAAAAGACTTCCTCAACAGAAGAGTTAGTGGCATTAAAAAAGACATTAACAGGTTCATATGCATATGACGTGTTGAAAAAAGGACAGGGTTGGTTCACTCAAGTAACAGGGATAAAGACTTCTTCTTTAATAGCATTGAATGACATGTTTAAACAACAAGAAAAGTACCTCAAAGATGAACAAGACGACAAAATTCTTAAAAAATAAAATTAACGATATTTTAAAAATATTCTAAGCTATAATAATTATACGCCGATTCTAGGAGGAAATATGAGAGAGGAAATCTTAAAAATAATAACTGAAAATAAAAACATGATCAAAGTGAATTTAGCGGCTTTGAGGATCGATGATAACGAAATAATAGAAATAATAAAAAAAATTCAAGAGCTGAAACCAAACGCATCTAAAATTGATTTAGATAATAATAACATTAGTGATAAAGGGGCAAGTATTTTAAGCGAACATTTGCGTGAGTTCGGTAATTTAACCGAACTGAGTGTGCAGTTTAATGCCATAGGCAGGGAAGGTGCAATAGGTTTATTTGGTCTTAAAAAAGTTTTTTCTGGTCTTGATATTTTTTTTCACGGGAATAAAATTTTTGATGTAGGTGAAATGGATGAAATTGAGCGCTTAGCCGTTGGCAGCGATAGCAATCATCTCTAAGAGAACACACACCATGGTAAATGCCGACTAATTAAATTGGAAGTGTAATGTAAATGTGGAATTCGAGCCGTTGGATTTC
>CAMDBQ010000070.1 GCA_945889365.1 Legionella genomosp. 1
CTGCGCAACAGGTACGCTTAGGCCCGATTGATAAAATTTTCACCCGAATAGGTGCCAGTGACGACCTAGCCTCCGGCCGATCTACTTTTATGGTGGAAATGACAGAAACCGCACACATTTTACGTCAAGCTACTGCTGAAAGCCTGGTATTAATAGACGAAATAGGTCGAGGCACCAGCACCCACGACGGCATGGCTCTAGCCTATGCTTGCTGCGCCTATCTAGCCAACACCGTAAAAGCCTATACTCTGTTTTCTACCCATTACTTTGAGCTAACCACCCTACCCCAAGAATTCCCCTGTATCCGCAACGTTCATCTTGCAGCCCAACTAGCCAACGGCAGCATAGCATTCCTCTACCACGTAGAGCCAGGACACGCCAGCAGGAGTTATGGATTAGAAGTAGCCGCACTAGCAGGAATTCCAGCGGAAGTATTAACGTTGGCGAATCAACAGTTAGCTAGAGCAGAAGAAAAAGTCGAACATTAAAAAGATTTAACGTCTAACTTAAGCATCTTTGCCGCAGTAATCATTGCCTGATCTGCGGTTGCCAATGTTTTAATATGCTGATGCATCATTACAGTGAAATGGAGGGCATCCAAAGTTCGTAATGGAACATCGTGAAGGTTGGATATAAGGTGTGTAGCTTCTTCAAAATAATGATTCTGAATAGGTTCAACAACCAGAAATCCTTGATCAATATCCATTAAAAATGTAGCGAATATTTGTGTCTCTAATGAGTAATCTAATTCTTGCATTCGTCGTCTTCTGGATAACAATGAACGCATTTCAGTTATAGTCAAGCTGCTAATAATTGCTCTATGAACTGATTTGATATATTTAACGAACTGCTCTGAATTCTCTTCATTTAAATACCATTTTGCTAAAGCACTGGTGTCAATATAAACACTAACGGTCATCTCTATCCTCCTTTATATAGTGAGATGAGGGCGTTGCTAAAAATGGCATTTTTTTTCGCAGTTCGTTGTGATCTGGACGTTCATGTTTAGCTTGTATAGGCAGGACTCTCAAAATAGGCTCCCCATGACGCGTTATGATCATTTCACCGGTCTGTTCAACTAATTGATTCAAATGACCAATATTGGCTCTGAATTCACGAATAGTTAATGTTTTCATATTACCCCCATAAATGTGTCACACTTTTATTTATTGTAGCACCTTTTTATAGAACAGTAAAAATATCATATCAATGACCAATTGCCCTTCCTTCCCTCCTCGGATCAGCCGCTCCATACCACCCTCCTTGCGGAGCGTATTTGATATTAACAGCACCACTAGGCAACTCAGCAGGGGCAACCTCTTCACCTTTATGATTTAGCTCCGTAACAAAGCCTGCGAGCTCACTACCCGCTTCAATATTCGGCGTAGCATTCACCGCACACAAATTGCCGGACGCCGAGCTCTCCCCAGGGTTTCGACCAAAATCCAGCATTTGAATTAGATTTTTAGCTACATAACAAATGATTTGATTACCACCAGGACTGCCAGAAATAGCGATCAAATCGCCTGACTTGTTAAAAACCATTGCGGGCGCAATGGCTGAACGCGGCCTTTTGATCGGCTCAACGCGATTAGCAACGGGTTTGCCTTGCTGATTTGCGGGAGAAAATGAAAAATCCGTTAACTCATTATTTAAAAAGAAACCATCGACAAACAGGTGACTGCCAAATTGATGCTCAATCGTCAGGGTCATTGAAACAGCATTGCCTTGTCTGTCAATAATGGCAATTGACGTAGTACCATGTCCTTTAGGACTAACATCAGGCGCATATTGAGGGTCGATACCCATTGGAACACCGGGAATAACCGGCGTTGCCAGTGCCTTATTCGTAACAAGGCTGGCTCGCTGCATAATATATTTATTTGCCAACAGACCGTCCAACGGCTGCCGAACAAATTTAGGATCGGCAATGTATTGATTACGGTCAGCGTAGGCTAATTTAGAGGCTTCAAAAAATTGATACATCCAGTTTGGATCGGAATATTTCTTGCCAGAATAATTATTAGCGTAAATTTTCATTAATTCGAGTACCGTTACACCCCCACTAGCAAAAGGTATGGAACAAATTTTATCTGCCCGATAATCATCACACAGTGCTTTACCTACAATGGGTACGTAATTAGCTAAATCAGACATCCGGTATACATTATGTCCCGCTGCCTGATTAACTTTAGCCACAATATCTCTGGCAATTTGTCCGGTATAAAATGCCCTTGGATTTTTCGCAATAATGGTTAAGCTCTTAGCATAGGCTGTATTAGTAATGATGGAGTTGATTGGTTTAGCCGAACCATCCTTTGAAAAATAAATGACTTTAACATCAGGCTCTTTGATCAATAAAATCCGGTCTATATCTAACAATCCATGCTGACGCGGACTCAATGGAAAACCTTTCGCGGCCAAATCAATCGCTGGCCGCACAACCTTACCCCAGGCCAACCGACCCTGCAAACGATGCATTGTATACAACAAAGCCACTTCACTCGGAACCCCCACCGATTTAAAGCTCAACATGGCTTCATCAAACACCATCGGTTGACCCTTCGCATCCAAAAATAAATCGGGCGTTGCCGATTGAGGCGCAATCTCCCGTCCATCATAGGCCTTCAATATTTTTTTAGAATGCTCATATGTTAATGCAAAACCACCCCCACCAAGACCTGAGGAACTGGGTTCAGCAAGCCCCAAAACAAACGCCGCAGCGACTGCCGCATCCACTGCATTACCACCCTGTTTTAAAATCTGACTAGCCGTTTTTGATGCCCAGGGATTATTGGTCACAACCATCTCATGTCGACCATAAACCACAGGTTTCGGATGAAGCCCGGTAAAGTTTTCAGGTGAAACCGATGCGTTTTCAGCCGAGGAAATGGTACTGGAAAGCACCAGTATGAACCCAATAATTTTTTTTATTTTAGTTCCTTTGATTTTAAAACATTAACTGAAAATACTATATCACAAACAAAAGGGAAAAATTTTGCTATACTAAAATATATGTAGTAACATATCTACATTGATGACATGTATGTGAGGTACTTATGAGCATCACCACGATTACAAGCAGAGAGTTCAATCAGGACGTGAGCAAAGCAAAGCGTGCAGCAATGAATGGGCCGGTATTTATCACTGACCGGGGTCATTTTGCCCATGTCTTGTTAACGATTGAAACGTATCAAAAAATCACGGATAAAAATCAAAGTATTGTCGATTTGCTGGCAATGCCGAGTATTGAAGATATTGATTTTGAACCTTCTCGTTTAACTAAAAAACTATATAAACCAGCGGATTTGTCCTAATGTATTTATTAGATACTAATGTTATTTCTGAATTAAGAAAGGCAAAATCAGGCAAAGCAAATGAAGGCGTGGTGGCATGGGCTAACAGTGTTTCCGCGTCAAATCTTTTTTTATCCGTCATTACCATTTTAGAACTGGAAATAGGCATTCTACAAATTGAACGACGCGACCCGACGCAAGGTGCCATACTTCGTTCCTGGATTAATGGTCATGTGCTCCCGGCATTCACGGATAGAACCCTTATGGTGGATACTGCCGTTGTTCAATGTTGCGCTAAATTCCATGTTCCTGATCCATGTTCAGATCGTGATGCCCTTATCGCAGCCACAGCATTAGTTCATGGTCTGACGGTAGTAACACGCAATATGAGCGACTTTGCACCCACGCAAGTCTCCCTTTTAAACCCATGGTGTTAAACACATGCAAACTATCCCGCTTCGTCTAAAACGTTTACGCCGCACCCCCACAGTGCGTGCCATGCTACGCGAAACGCGTCTAGCAACCGAGCAATTTATTGCTCCCTTATTCATCAGCGAAACACTGGAGAAAAAGCGTGAAATCACCTCGATGCCAGGTCAATTTCAATTAACGCTAGACTGCCTTCCCGCAGAGATAGAATCTCTCGTAACATTAGGCATTCCTGCAGTATTGTTGTTTGGTATTCCTGCACATAAAGATGCCGAAGGCACGGCGTCTTTGGCTGACTCAGGTATCATTCAACAAGCCATTCGAAAAATCCGTAGTGTGAATCAAGACATCCTTATTGTTGCTGACGTGTGTTTATGTGAATACACCGACCATGGCCATTGTGGCGTGCTGAAAGGTGAGGCTATCGATAATGACACCACCCTGCAACGTTTGAGCGAGCAAGCGGTCAATTATGCAGATGCTGGGGCTGACTGGATAGCACCCAGCAGCATGACCGATGGCATGGTTGCAGCCATTCGTCATGCCCTGGATAAAGCAGGTCATCAAAACGTTGCCATTTTAAGTTATGCAGTTAAGTACAGTTCCAGTTTTTACGGCCCCTTTCGCGAAGCAGCTCATGGTGCGCCGCAATTTGGCGACAGAAAAACCTATCAAATGGATCCAGCCAATGCTTCCGAGGCCATCAGAGAAGCAGCACTTGACATCGCCGAAGGTGCTGACATGCTCATGGTTAAACCCGCAATGAGTTATTTGGATATCATCTATCGTGTAAAACAACAATTCCCGGAAGTACCCCTGTGCGCATATCAGGTCAGCGGCGAATACTCCATGCTAAAATTCGCTGCAGCCCAAGGCTTAATCAACGAAGAACAAGCCATGCTGGAAAGCTTGATTGCTATTAAACGCGCCGGTGCGGATTTAATTATTTCTTATTTTGCCAAGGATATAGCAAGGCTATTAACAAAAGGTGATTAATGCCAAGGCAGTGATAATCAATCACGCATTAAATTCGCCTACAACATGCTCAACACTTCATGCAACTGCTTTACCGCCTCAACTTCGATGCCCATCGCATGCTTTGGCGCATTCGCGAATGGCACAATGGCGCGCTTAAAGCCGTGTTTGGCCGCTTCTTTTAAGCGCTCCTGACCGCTTTGTACAGGACGGATTTCACCGGCCAATCCTACTTCACCAAATATGATGGTTTCATTATCAAATACACGGTTACGCAAGCTGGATACCACAGCGGCAAGTAGCGCTAAATCACTACCGGTTTCGGTGACTTTTACACCGCCCACGACATTAACAAATACGTCTTGATCAAAGGTCGCTATGCCACCATGACGATGCAGAACAGCCAACAAAATAGCCATGCGGTTTTGTTCAAGACCTACGGCCAAACGTCTGGCTTGTGCTCCATGAGCTTCGTCCACTAACGCTTGGACCTCCACCAACATAGGGCGCGTCCCTTCCCAGGTCACCATGATGGCGCTGCCCGGTGTCGGCTCTGGTTGTCGGGATAGAAAAATGGCTGATGGATTAGCCACTTCTTTTAAGCCTTTATCCGTCATGGCAAATACACCTAATTCATTCACCGCCCCGAAACGATTTTTAATTGCACGAATCACCCGAAAACGGCTATCACGCTCACCTTCAAAGTAAAGTACGCAATCAACCATGTGCTCTAATACTCTTGGTCCGGCTAAAGCGCCATCCTTAGTCACATGACCCACAAGAAATACCGCAGTTTGCGTCATTTTAGCAAATCGTACCAATTGAGCGGTCGCTTCACGCACTTGACTCACGCCACCCGGAGCTGAGTTTATGGTATCGGTAAAAATAGTTTGCACCGAGTCAATGACGATCACACGGGGTTTTTCTTTTTGCGCATGAGCGATGATCGTTTCTACTTGTGTTTCAGCCAGCAAACGCAAACCGTCCAGCGGTAATTGCAGGCGTTTTCCTCGCATCGCTACTTGCTGTAACGATTCCTCACCGGTGACGTACAATACATTTTGCTTGAGAGAGAGATTAGCTAGCGTTTGCAATAAGATCGTTGATTTACCAATGCCAGGATCACCGCCGATCAAGACGACGGATCCATCGACCAGCCCACCACCCAAAACCCGATTTAATTCAGATAATCCACAATCCATACGCACTTCGCAATCGATCACCACATCAGTAAGGGACATTACTGACGAACGTTGATTCGCATAATTGCCTAACCGAGCCTGCCGGCCCGCGGAAGCAACGCCCTCTTCGGTAACGGCGTTCCACGCACCACATTGTGTGCACTGCCCTGCCCATTGGGGAAAAACGGCTGCGCATTGATTACAGATAAAGCGGCTTTTGATTTTCATGCAATGAATACCTTCGTAAATATTGTTTAACTACTTCAAGCAAATCAGACTGGATCATTATATCAGCCGTATTTGCATTTAGATCGGTGCCAAAGGTCCGCCCTACGCGAGCTTCGGCACCAACCTACATGCGTACCTGATTTTATTAACAGGACGTGCATATGAACGAAAACAAATCCCAATGGGCAGTGGTCGGTGCAGGCCCTGCCGGAATAGCTGCTTGACTATGGTATCACGGCTGCAGATATTTTGTGGCTTGATTCTGCATTCAAAGCCTGTGAGCCTGGACGATTGTGGCGAAATATATCCAGCAATACCAACGTGGTTTGGGCATTGCCTATCCTGAAATAAAACCTGACCCATTTGGCTTCATAGAAACGCGAGTGGATCGCTGGAAGTTTATGACTTATCTCAATAAAGTCATGCCAGTCTGGTTTAAATATCATACGCGACAGGCTATACTTCGTACCCACGCGCGGCATGGCAATAATTGAGGATCGCAAATGACTAAAATAACGAAACCCATTCATTTCGAAAAATCGATTTCTGAACTAGAATCGATCGTAATGCAATTGGAAAAAGGTGAATTATCGCTAGAAGACTCACTCAAACAATTTGAAAAAGGCATTACTTTGGCTCGAAAATGCGAAGAAACATTAAATAAAGCCGAACAAAAAATAGAAATGCTTTCTGCTGTTAAAATGAACCATGATGGCAGTATAGATGACTAATCAAACCATTGAAAATTACGTATCCCAACATGAAAGGGTACTGCATGCTTTGCTAGACTCAGCAGACATTCCAGCGCCTCGTATTAAAGATGCAATGATGTACTCATTATTTCCTGGTGGTAAACGCTTACGTCCCACGCTGGTGTATTTATGCGGTGAACTACTTAACGTAACGATTGAGAGCCTTGATATCATTGCTGCAGCAATTGAATTAACCCATTGTTACTCATTGATACATGACGATCTGCCTGCCATGGATGATGACGATCTGCGTCGGGGCAAGCCCAGCTGCC
>CAMDBQ010000071.1 GCA_945889365.1 Legionella genomosp. 1
TTTCATATGTAGCCCGAAAGCATTGCGGGAACAGACTAAATAGTATCTTCGATTGTAAATTCGAATCCTCAATAAATTATTCCGCAAACATCGAGCTAACAGATTCTTCCACATTAACCCGTTTAATGGCCTGGGCCAACATATCAGCAAGGCTAATAACTCTAATTTTCTTGCATTGCTGTGCAGCTTCAGATAGAGGGATAGTGTCAGTCACGACAACTTCATCGAGAGATGAGTGGGTGATATTATCAATGGCGGATCCTGATAGTACTGGATGGGTGATATAAGCACGAACACTGATGGCGCCACTTCGTTTAAGCTCCTTTGCGGCGGTACACATGGTTCCAGCGGTGTCAACGATATCATCGATAATAATGCAATGTTTACCTGATGGTTCACCAATGATGTGCATGACCTCAGATTTGTTCGGACCACTTCGACGTTTGTCAATAATGGATAACTCGGCATCATCCAGGCGTTTTGCCATGGCTCTAGCCCGAACCACACCGCCTACGTCTGGCGATACAACCATTAGGTTACCAAGATTTTTCCGCTTGATATCTTCAAGCATAATGGGGGTTGAATAAACGTTATCAACCGGCATGTAAAAAAAGCCTTGAATTTGGTCAGCATGCAAGTCAACGGTGAGCACGCGGCAGATGCCAACGGATGCCATCATGTCAGCGACTACTTTGGCTGTAATGGGTACACGAGCAGATCGTACACGTCGGTCTTGTCTGGCATAACCAAAATAGGGAACCACGGCGGTAATTCGTCCTGCGGATGATCGACGAAGTGCATCTGCCATAATAAGCAGTTCCATTAAGTTGTCATTTGCAGGTGCGCATGTTGACTGAATAACAAAAACATCTTTGCCACGTACGTTCTCAAGTATCTCGACCATGGTTTCGCCGTCGCTAAATGTACCAACGGTGGCTTTGCCAATGGGTAGCTGTAAATGGGACGATATGTTAAGTGCTAGTGCAGGATTTGCATTGCCAGTAAAAATCATCATTGTAGACATATGGAAAAGCCCTTCGATTGGAGTTAATCGGGGAATATTGGGAAAGCTTGTGTGGCTGGGGTGCTAGGATTCGAACCTAGGTATGCAGGGATCAAAACCCTGTGCCTTACCGCTTGGCGACACCCCAAAAACTGTACTCATATCATCCATGACTTGACGCTAAACTGTGCTGCGCTAACTGGTGCGTATTTTGCAGGGATTTATTATAGTTGTCAACGGGTTGGATGAAAAAATGTGTATATTTGAGAATATAAAATCCCATAGCCCACATTGATAAGTTAATGTAGGGGCACGCGGCGCGTGCTCTTACATTATATTCGCCTTCGGGGAGATGGTCCACGCAATAAGATCCTTAAATCCGACAAAGATTCGTGAAGTCGCAAAAATTACAGGTACTGGCGCGTGTGGGTTGTGGGGGGCAAAAGCCAGTCTTAAATTCGCTGGCTAATTCTGTTAGTTGTTGATGCCATTGTCCGCGATGGTCAGACCATCGTTCATTTTTCTTCAATCCAGTCATCCCTTTGATAGCCATTGCATCTTCAGTGAATCCGCTGCAGGTAAGCTGACCTGCTTTTAATTGTAAATAAAGCAACGCATTAATAGCGTCGTCTAGTAAGGCATAGATCAATAATTGTGGGGATTCAGGACGATCTTCATTCCAGGGTTTCATTATGGGGATGCTTGTTTTGTAATCGATTACCCATTTTTTATTCGATGTTAACTTATCTAACCTATCAATACGAACCCGAAAATCAATCCCAGCCAAATTAATGGTAAATGTTTGCTCTAACGATTCAACTGTAAACTCAGGGCGTAGCTTTTCCCATTCAAGACAGGCTAAAACCAAGCCTCTTAATCGGGTTAATTCTACATGCTGTACGAGAAGTGAAAAAGAAACACGCCTGTTGTTGATATAAGGCGTGAGCGCATTGTCAATTGCGCTGTTAATGAGTGTATTCAGCTCACCCTCTGTAAGGGCGTTCAAGTGTTGTTGGCTCCCGATGTTTTGCCACAACAGTTCCATAATTCGATGAATAATTTGACCTCGTTCACTCGCATCAGGGCCTGTAGAGACCTTCGGTTCTGATTTAGCATGCAAGCGATGTGCTGCAAGGGCCCGAAATGGACATTTGGCCTGATTGGCCAAGAGTGCAGTACCACCGGATGGCATTTCAGTCGCACGTAATGGCAGCATGTAATGTTCCGGATAATAAACCAATTCGCTGCTTGTTGATGGGGCTTGGAAAATAACCGGGATGAATTCAGGCAAATGAATGATTAACGGGCTAGGTAAATTAGGCATCTCGCCGGTTAAACGAGGATAACTAAATACACTGTATTGGCTGCCATGTTGTAAGCGTTGCAATAGTTGATTTGCAAACTGGAGCTCTCGTGCGACTACGGCATGTGGCATTTCATATTCACGCTGTAAATCAATAGGAATAAATGCGGATAAATTGGTTTTTTTTGGCAGGCACTGATCTGTTAAGCCGTTGACCCAGACGCTGTCAAAGTTACAACCTGACGCTTCTAATAAGCCCAGCACCTGAATGGGTGTGGTCGATTTTCTGGTTTGAAAAATAGTGGATTTTGCCACGTCCCGCAAAGCATCGAGCGCTGTTTGCAAGCTCATCGAAGGGCAAATAAAAGATAATTGCAGTAACTCATCAAAAAGCCCAACAAATCTTTGAAAACATTGGAAGGTCGATGAGTTGAGAGGGTACTCGCCGGGAAATCCAAGCATCGTAAGGCGTGATTTAAATAGGTTAATCCAGGTTTGGGGCGGAGCCTGTTGCGGATAGTCGGTCAATTTGTCTAGTAATTGGGTTAGTTTGGGTATTGTCAGGCCAAACTCTTGTATCAGCAGATCAAACGGTATTTCAGCCTCTTGTAGTAATTTACTATCCTGTATCATTTGTGCTCGCGCCGATAGCTCAGATTTAGCACCAAACAAATAAGGTGAGCGCAATAGCAAGCGGGCTTGATGATTGCTGATGACTCGTCTATTGAGACCAAGCCAAGTTAATGCATGAGAGACTAACGGGAGATCTGTGAGCGGCTTACCCAATGAAACACTGAATTGATCTTGTGGAATATGACGTTGTAGCAGGCGTTGTAGGGGACGGTATTGCGCCTGTAAATCGGGTACCACAACACCTATACGGGTTTCACCTGACTCAATGCGGGATTTAAGCCAATCAACCAGTTGCATGCATTCATCTTGAAGATCATTGGCTGCATATCTTTGCGTGGCAATGGATTTTACTTCTAAATCGTAATGATATTGCCGGATTTCATGTGAATCAAATGCATGTTGTAAGGCGCGTTGTTGGGGTGTGTAATCATCAAAACATACCCAAACAACCGTGGTAGCGTCGAAGGCTTCTTGGCAGAGCAGAATTTGATTAATCAATTGCTCTGCAGTTATGGCATTCAGGCCGGCTAGGGTTTGCAGCATTTGCTTTTGCCATTGCTGGAATTGGCGAGTTTGAGGTGTATTTGAAAAAGCAGGGTGATCGATATCAATTTGCCAATGCTGACAGCGAGTCCATGCGTCTTGTATTTCGTGCAGCAGGCCTTCGTTGCAAGGGTAATTTTGTTGGTTAGTGAGAAGGGTTCGCCACAAGTGGCGTTGTTGGGTGTTGTTTAATAAAGTAGGGTGTTTTATGCGTGGATGCAGATGACGTATCTTATTATACAGATCCCGTAAAAATGCCTGATAGGGCATGCAATGCGGCTTGTCTTCTATTATAGATTCTTTTTGTTGATAAAAATCGTGTAATAATTGACTGCTTAAGCGATTGTTAGGCGTAATGATAGTCGCGCCAGCATTCATCTGCGTGAAAAGTTCTTGTCTGGTTTTAATCATGTGGCTATTTCTAGGTAGTTTAAAGCAGTATAGCAATTATCCAGGTGAAGAGGTAATGCAGCGTAGTAATGCTGCACTACCTCTGGAATCAATTATAGTAGTAACCACCTCTGCGGTAGTACCTTTGTCTATCTTGACTTTGACCTATCTGGTTACCGACTAAGGCTCCCGCACCCGCACCAATGACAGTACCCCAAACATTACCGCCGCTTACGGCATAACCTATACCTGCGCCTGCCGCACCACCCACACCCGTACCGACTTCAGTTGAGGTGCAAGCTGAGATTGACAGTGCAGACAATCCTATAAACAAATATTGTTTCATGATATATCTCCATATTATAATCAATTCTTTTTTCAAATTATAGCACAAAAAACACATGCCGCTTATTTTGTGTTCATTCAGGGGGTTTTTGTGCCTCTGTCTGCAGTTACCGAGTAGTTTCATCGATGGCAACGCAAACCTTCACGAATTTAGATGCGGTTGCCCCAGGGCTGTCCGATCAATAAAGATGTTTATCTGAGCACAGTTGATGTGATTGATTTTAACGCCAAACAAATGTACAATAAAAGCCCAATAATCACTGCTGGGTCGATTCAGACATGAGAAATTCACTAAAAGCACAACAACCAGATGGAGCACAGGACCATGGTAATTCTTCATGGCTATTTCGCGCCTATTCGGCGGTTTCAGCTCCTGTTGTGGCGCTGTGCTCACTGTTTTATCCTCCAGCGCCAGTCATACCACAGCCAACATCCCATCCATATAAAAAAATTCCCGATGATATAAAGCGTTTAGTTAATGCCTATTTAGACCCCAAAGATATAGCAGGACTCATTTGCTCAACAGATCAATATCGATTGTTCCAGCCTCACCTTGATGGGTTAAAATTGCTCCGATTCGTTGTTAGAGGCGAGCAAGAGAAAGCCGACTATTTGTTAACTATCCATCCAGAATTGCTTTTAAAACGCGACACCATCACCGATTATTCAGGCCGAACATTTAAAAATATCACAGCCTATGAATACGCTTATTGGGCGAAGGACACGCATATGTGCCGTATGCTGGAGCTTCATATGGATGCGAAAACAGCAACCATCATGCATCAGCTGTGCCTGGATATAGATAAGAATGGTTTGACGTACGAGCAACGAGGTGTAGTGATTGAACATTCGCGTCATTTTGACTTGACCCCGCTTGTGTGGGCGCTGCAAAATTATGCTGATGGATGTGATAATTGGGTAGCTAGTAGTAATTGGCCTGCGATGGAAGCGGCTTGGATGGCCGTTGGGATGGCACAGCGCGATGTTCCGGTTCATGTGGCGAATGAATATTGCAGGAGTGACCGTTCGTTTGACCCAACGCCTGAGTTTAATGAAGAGTCCTTGTTGCCCAGCAATTTAAAATTTCACAGTCATATTACTCACCGCAAGGCGTCGTGGTTTCCATTGGTTGCTTCTGCTTCTTCCGGTCTCGGGATTGATTTTGCATTAATTCGTACGGCGCGTGGGGACGATGTGGGGCGCGGGTGGGCGCGGGGGCGCGTGGGCCGGTGGGTGCAAGATCTAGCGCTCGTTGATTTGGCGGCGGTTACCCGTCTAAATGAAGTAAGAACCATCGATCTCACGCAGTCGCGTGAAAACTTGACATCGATAAGCCGGGCGCTCGGCATTGGACGGCTTTGAAGGTGATGCGCTGAAGGAGCGTGTCGGCGAATGCCGCAGGCCGGCGTTGTTGCATAAATAAAGCGATGGATGAAATCAGTTCTGTCGGGCTTTTTTTAGGATTGACACCATGCTTGTCTTGATGCCATTCGTCCTTTCCATAAACTTTGAGTCCAGTTGAATCGATAATAAAGTGACTGCCTGGCTTGAGTGTTTGTGCAAGCTCACTCAACTCAAGGTTGATACTGCGTTTAGATAGCGTTGAGTAATCTGGAACATTCAAGCACAATCCCATCAAACGAACCAATGACCGAGCGAAACCTTCTGTTTGGCGCAGCGGCAACGAACAAACCATGCGTAAAAATAAACAGGTCTCGATGGCTAAATTAGAATATTTCTGCGGACGACCCTTCTTGCCTGTATTCTCTGGGATCCAAGGCTGAATGGCTTCTTCTGTAAACCATACCGTAATATCGCCGCGTTTTCTTAACGCATCGTTATATTCCGCCCAGTTTTTTACTTTGTAGGTCGCCTTTTTGAATTTGTGGCGACATTTATCGTTATGTTTGTTAGGCATGAGGCAGCCAAGTGAGGAAAATGATAGATACAATAACAGCCGTGGTGTTATTTGGGCGAAATTATTACGGGTTTTTCAAAATCATCCTATTTATGCAACAACGCCGCAAACACGCCATGGAATCGGGTCAAGTGATACACGGGCTTAGGCACCAAGGCTGCCAGTCGAGCAATGAAATCCAACGGGCTTGCTTATGGTCTTGGTGACTGGGTTTATTTTTGATACAATGTCTTTTTTTTAAGTCAATATAACCATGCCTATTATTATATCTATAGAAGAAAAAACAGCGTTACAGCATTATTTCAATAATCCTGAGCTTTATATAAGCGCCGAGGATCGGGCATCGCTGCCTGGTGGTCTTCCCGATGGCACTAAAGTATCGCGTGCAAAACCCTATGATGAAGAACCCGGCGCACCCAGGCGTTATCTCATTCTTTCTGGCATGGATAGTAAAACACAACATATACCAATCACAACAAATGTTTCAGATGATCCCGGCACACATTCTGCAACCATGCTTAATGGCAAAATCTACTTTCATCAGAACAAAGATGATTTACCTAAAAAACTTCCAGACAATTTTGAAGATTATTTTGAAACAGATGAGGAGGATGACCCCGAGGATGAATTTGTTATCAAATATAGAGCAGCCTGGGAGCGGGCTTTAAGCAGGCCTGATTATGTGCTTAATGTTAATAATCTTGGTTTTTTCAAGAAAATCGTCAAATCTGCAGTAGATATAGAAGGTAATGTTTTTTACTTAAAAAGCCAATCATCGTTTGTAGAGGCTGAGGAGGCTTTGTCTGGGCGCGCAGAACAATACGCCCCGCAACTTTATATGGGCAAGTCGATTATTAGGCTAACATTTCCCAATCAGATTGCTCAAGCCAAAAGAATTTACATCACACGAGACTCTGGTGAAAATCTCGAAGAATTTATGTTAAACCATACAGATGAGCTCTCATCAATC
>CAMDBQ010000072.1 GCA_945889365.1 Legionella genomosp. 1
ATCATTACAAAGGCTTGTATGGCACCTATGCCACTCCTGAAGCCGCTCAACAGGCATTAAGTGCCCTACCTGACGATGTTAAGCAAGGGGCTGGGGTTAAAACATGGGGGAGTGTACAACAAAATGTGACTGAATAGATGCGGTTTTAAATGCGAACAAATCGCACATCTACAAACATTACGGGGGATTTACGTTACATTACGCCGTCATGATCGTCAGCATAACTTTAACTACTCCGGGCGTATCCGTACGTTCAGCTGAAAACTGCTTAATTGAAAAAGCATACGTCTGACTTACCGATCTCAACCAGGTCACAAACGGATTATAAGGCACCTGATCAAACGACAATTGAATATCACCGGCACCGGTTTGTTGTAATAGATAGGGAAAACCATGAAATGATGTGGATTTTAATTGATCTGCCAGCACCGACAACAATTTCGCACTACTGAGTGCCTGTGGAACTTTAACGTTTTTACGCTGCAGTCGCGCTTGTTCCATCCAGGCCAACGTTTCCTGTTGTTCAATCAATTGCTGCGACTTGTCATGCACCGCATTATTCAACGGTGCATAAATCAATATATACAGCAGAAAGAAAAAACAGCACACGCCACCACCGCCCAGCATCCACCGTTCACGCTCGTTTAAATTGCTCCAATATGTTTTTATATTCACAATCACAATCGTAACTCCAATGTGGCAATAACCTGCTGTTCATGCGATGCGGCTTGTGCTTGCGTGACCTTCGCACCAGCCTGTTGCAGACGAAGCTCTAAGCCGTCAAGAGCCGCAAAATCTTTAGCCAGCAAGGACACGGATAACATTTGATCTTGATAGCGCAATTGCTGAATAGTAAACGCTTCATTATTAATGGCCAAAGCCAACATATCATCTAATTGCCACAAAGCCCTGTCCTGACCCGAACGCCCCTCTTTGAGCAATTGACCCACACGAAATTTAGGGCTGATAACCTGACGTGCCTGAGGAAAAAACTCACGGTAAATGACTGCGATTTTTTGATCAAGGGCTGCGATTTGAGAGGTTAACTTATGCGAAATAAATCCATTAACAGCAAGAATACTCACCAACCAAAGCACAGCCAATGCAGCACTCGCCTGATACCAGCGTGTGTGCAATTCCTGGCGCGTATTATGTTGCAATTCACCCTGACACAGGTTCATCACGTTATCTTTTAATAAACGCTGTGCTGTCCATGCGTAAAAATACGTTCGAGATGTAGCGGCTAGCGTCGATAGCCCTTTGTCTTTGCTGTAACCCTCATCATGGATGGTGGAAGGGTGATCGCCGCTAGCCCCTATGGCTTGAATGGTATTACAAATTATCGGAGAACTATCATTAAACATCAACACCGGCGTTTGACTCATTCGACTTGACAAGTATATTTCAGCAGTAGCCGCACTTAACGGGCCTTTAAACGCATCGTCATTAACCAATAAACTCGTTTCACTGACACACGCCTCCCCCGCTTTCAATGCAAACCAATCCAGCGTAATCATATGAAAGCCGAGCGCTGCCGCATCAAGACGAGCCATTAAACCTTCTAACAGCGCCCTATCGATAACAGCAACCAAATACTGTTTGTTTTGATAATGCTGCTGATCAAACGCAACATGTACCGCTGAAACTGATTGTGCGATTTGCTCTTCTAATGCATAAGGAATAGCCGCGCGCGCTTTTCGCTCACCTAACCAAGGCAATTCAAGCTGATGCAAACTGCTGGATTCTGTAGGCAGCACAACAATGGTACGAGCATGAGCTTGAAGAGCTCTGAATGCATCAAACGAGCGCTTTTCTAAAGGCGCATCGATAAGACCTTGCTCATCCAGACGTAAGCCAAGACAATATTCATCAGTAAAATGCTGAGCAAACAAAAAACAAGTCGCCATACAGAAATCCTTTATGTAGGGGAACGCGGCGCGCGCCCTTCTTTCAGGCCACACATATGATGGTTAACGAAAAGCGCGTGCATCTGGACGAAAGGGGGCGCACCGCGGACCCCCACATACAAAAACGGAAACCTACGCATGCGCATGATTATGATGCTGCTGCAATGACGCCCATTGTTTCCCCAATTGCTGCGCCAACAAATAAACCACCAATGCATACTGTGGGCTAGTGTTGTAATGCGTAATCACATAAAAATTAGGATAAGCCACCCAATATTCTGCGCCTTGAGGAGTAGCCAGCTCAATCAAACCTGCTTTAGCAGGATGATATGACAAGGTATTTTCTGGACGAACGCCACTTGAGAGCAAGTGTTTAAACGTGTAATTAGGGAATTTGCTATTGGTCGCCAATTGACGATAATGCGCGCCACGCATAACAGCCGGCTGGGTCACCACTTCATTCATTTTCCAGCCATGCTTATGAAAATAGTTAGCAACACTACTGATCACATCACGATCTTCATTCATCAAATCAACTTTACCTTTACCTGCAAAATTAACGGCATAAAACCGATAGCTGCTCGGCATAAATTGCGGTTTACCCATAGCCCCTGCATAAGAGCCCATATAATTAGTTGCAGGCACGTTATGCTCACGACACAACAATAAATATTCTCTTAATTCTTTAGTAAAAAATTCCGAACGTTTTGGATAATCAAACGCCAATGTAGTCAACGCATCCAACACTCGGTAATTGCCTTGGTTTTTGCCATACAATGTTTCCACACCAATGATAGCTACGATAATATTGGCTGGCACACCGAATTGCTTTTGTGCCTGATCCAGCGTTGTTTGATTAGCCCGCCAAAACTCAAGACCGGCTTGGACACGTTGTGGTGTCAAAAACAAAGCTTTATAAACATCCCAAGTTTTCTTTTCATAGGGTCTTTCCATGGATGCAATAATTTGTGGCTGAAACTTTGCTTCATTCAAAACAGTAGTCAATTGCTTTCGATCAAAATGATGCTGCTTCACCATATCATTCATGAACAACTGCACATCCTTGCGTTGCGTTAATGCTGTATCAGCATGAACAAAACCAACATTGAGCGACACCAAAAGGGCGAAACATACCTTGCTAAATTGACGCATTAATTATCCTTATAAAACATTTAAACGTGATCATCTCTGTATTTGGATTATTTTGCAATATCATCAGGTGGCAAAATGCCAAACCCACATAGACTAATTACATGATATTAAGTTAAACTACAGCATTTACCCTTAGGCAATTTAATTGAGCGACCTGACACGTATTCGAAATTTTTCTATTATTGCGCACATTGATCATGGCAAATCAACATTGGCCGACCGCTTTATCCAAATATGCGGTGGATTGTCTGATCGCGAAATGGGCGCTCAAGTGCTCGACTCGATGGATATTGAACGCGAGCGAGGCATTACTATCAAGGCGCAAAGTGTGTCGTTGAATTACACGGCGCGTGATGGCAAAACCTACTTGCTTAACTTTATTGATACACCAGGTCATGTCGATTTCAGTTATGAAGTATCCCGATCGCTGGCTGCATGCGAAGGCGCCATTCTGGTGGTTGATGCCGCTCAAGGCGTTGAAGCGCAAACCGTTGCCGTGTGTTATACCGCTATCGATCAAGAACTCGAAGTCCTGCCTGTTCTGAATAAAATTGACTTGCCGCAAGCCGAACCTGAACGCGTTATTACTGAAATTGAAGACATTATTGGCGTTGATGCCCATGATGCCATTCACGTTAGTGCCAAAAGCGGCTTGGGCGTTGAAGATGTATTGGAGGCCATTGTTGCACGCATTCCTCCTCCGCAAGGCGACAGTGAAGCCCCGCTTCAAGCCTTAATTATTGATTCCTGGTTTGACAGTTACTTAGGTGTGGTGTCTCTGGTGCGTATCGTCAATGGCACGATTCGCAAGGGTAATAAAATGCAGATCATGTCCACTGGCCGAAGTTATGAAGTGGGCCAAGTTGGTATTTTCACACCCAAACGCACCCCCTGCGATATGTTACAAGCAGGTGAAGTAGGCTATGTAGTTGCCGGCATTAAAGAAATTCAAGGTGCACCCGTTGGGGATACACTAACGCTGGAACGAAATCCCGCCAAGGATGTTTTACCTGGTTTTCAACGTGTAAAACCCCAGGTTTACGCAGGTTTATTTCCCATTAGTTCTGAAGACTTTGAAGCATTTCGTGAAGCATTAGCTAAATTGAGCCTTAATGATGCATCACTGTTTTATGAACCAGAATCATCTGAAGCCTTGGGCTTTGGTTTTCGCTGTGGGTTTTTAGGCATGTTGCATATGGAAATCGTTCAAGAACGTCTGGAACGAGAATACAATCTGGAGCTCATCTCAACGGCACCTACCGTTATTTATCAAATCATCAACACCAAAGGCGAAACGGTGATGATCGACAATCCATCGCGTCTGCCTCCGCCCCAACAAATCAAACAAATGTTCGAACCCATTGTGCGTGCCAATATTCTCGTGCCACAAGATTATTTGGGTCCAATAATTACGTTGTGTGTTGAAAGACGTGGAACGCAGGTCAATATGACCTATAGTGGTCGCCAAGTTTCGGTAACTTACGATTTACCCATGAACGAAGTGGTTTCGGACTTTTTTGACCGGTTAAAATCGGTTAGTCGTGGTTATGCATCACTGGATTATAATTTCTTGCGCTTTGAAGAAGCTGATCTGGTTAAAATGGACGTGCTGATTAATACTGAGAAAGTCGATGCCCTGGCATTGATCGTGCATCGAAGTGCGGCACAAAGTCGGGCAAAACTCTTGACCGATAAAATGCGTGAATTAATTCCGCGACAGATGTTTGACGTGGCGATTCAGGCCGCTCTTGGCGGGCATATTATTGCTCGACAAACGGTAAAAGCATTGCGTAAAAACGTAATCGCAAAATGTTATGGCGGTGACGTTTCACGTAAGCGCAAGTTGTTGGAAAAACAAAAAGCAGGTAAAAAGCGCATGAAACAAGTGGGGCATGTTGAGATACCACAAGAAGCATTTATGGCTGTATTTCAGACGGATAGAAAAAAATAAAAATAACCTACAAGGGGGTAAAACATGAATTTCGCTCTTATATTGCTTGTTCTCTCAGTAGTAAGCGGCACAATCTACTTGCTCGACATCCTGTTTTGGGCGAAAAAGCGCGAGTCAAGTCAAAAGCCTTCGCTCTTAATTGAATACTCACGTTCATTTTTCCCTGTGTTTTTTACCGTTTTATTACTGCGCTCATTTTTGGTGGAACCCTTCCGTATCCCATCCGGTTCGTTAGAACCCACCCTGCTGGTTGGTGATTTTGTAGCGGTCAACAAATGGGCCTACGGGATTCGATTGCCCGTTTGGGAGAAGAAAATAATTACCATTTCTCATCCAAAAACGGGTGAGATTGCAGTTTTTCGCTGGCCGCCTGAACCTACATATGATTACATTAAGCGTGTGATTGGTGTTCCAGGTGACCACGTCACTTATCACAATAAAGTGTTAACCATTAATGGCCAGGAAATGAAACAAACCTTTCTTGAGTATACAACAGACGAAAGCTCGGGCAACACCGTTAGCAAATACCAGGAAAACCTGAGCGGCGTTGAACATGATATTTATGTGCGCCCCGATGTGCCTGCTGTTGATATCAATGTCACCGTTCCTGCCGGTCAGTATTTCATGATGGGAGATAATCGTGATGACAGTGCGGACAGTCGCTTTTGGGGCTTTGTATCCGATGAGTACCTGCGCGGCAAGGCATCCCTGGTTTGGATGAGCTGGAATGCTAAAAACTACAACGTTCGCTGGAACAGAATAGGTCGGATGATTCATTGATGCAGAATAAATTACAGCGCTTGTGCCGGCGACTCGATCATGAATTCAAGTCGCTTGCCTATCTAAAACAGGCGTTAACCCATCGCAGCGCGAGCACTGCCAACAACGAGCGGTTTGAATTTTTTGGCGACTCCATTTTGAGCATGGTTATTTCTCATGCCTTGTTTGAGCAGTTTCCTGAACAAAACGAAGGGCAGCTTAGTCGCCTGCGCGCGCATTTGGTTCGGGGTGAAATGCTGGCAACCATTGCCGCAGAGCTTGAGTTAGGTGATTATTTGTATCTGGGTCAAGGGGAGTTAAAAAGCGGTGGATTCCGCCGTGCATCAACCTTGGCCGACGCACTGGAAGCTATATTTGCTGCCGTATTCTTTGACGGTGGTTTTGATGCGGCACGCCTGGTCATCCTCAAATTGTTCCAATCTCGCCTGGATGATCCCGAATTAAGTGCCACGTTAAAAGATTCAAAAACACAACTACAAGAACACCTGCAAGCCCAAAAGAAAACGCTTCCAGAATACACATTAACCAAAATTGTTGGCGATGAGCATGAACAGGTGTTTTACGTCAAATGTGATGTTTCGGCGTTGAAGTTAACCACACACGGCCACGCTGAAACCCGTCGGAAAGCAGAACAGATTGCAGCGAAGCTCGTGTTGCAGAAGTTAAAATAGTTCAACATCGATCCCACATCACATTGCATTTCTGCTTAACCGCATCCTGCAGCAAAGAAATCAGTGGGATCGCTCGATGAACGAGACTCACTTCAGGTTCATTGTCATCATCAGAGGTTTTAGCTTGTGGCTTTTCCAACGCAATTCCAAGCTTCAAACGCTCCAACCCATCTGGAACATCCTCCGCTAAAATAGCACCCGGAACAGTGCCACTATGGCCAATCATATGTAATAATTTCAAGGCCACGCTGCCAAACATGGTGACGTTCTCATGGGCATCGCAAGAAAAAGTAACTAACATGATTGCTCCTTACTTAATTTTTTAATCGTATCTTCTATATGGTCGCTGATCAACCCATTTTTGCCTGATAAAAAATCTGGGGAGAATTCGAACAATGAGTCGGGGGAGCTATGTTGTGGTAATTGCGTCATCACAATCACCACATTGTGAGCTCAAAATGAATTGAAGGCAAATTGAGCTTACCTCTACTCATTTCTTCTTTACGAAGCGCGAGGAACCCTTGTACTGCCTCGCCTTGTTAATACACTCCCTTAAACCCGCGTGGGTGGGGATCCATCTATCAACATAATCCGATTCTAAAATCGAGCCACTGGCGGTTATGCTGT
>CAMDBQ010000073.1 GCA_945889365.1 Legionella genomosp. 1
ATTCTTGATCAGTCCTGCTGTAGATAAACCAAAGTCCCCTTGTGAGAAACAGGCTGGTTTATTAACCAAAATTAAATGCACCATACTGTCCGCAGGGAATGTGAGCGATTTAAAACTATAATCAGTAAAAATATCCGCATTCACTGTCAAAAAAGGCATGTCTCCCAAAAGGGGCAAGGCGTTAACAATGCCGCCACCTGTTTCAAGTCCGCCTGGTGGTTCGGGTGAATAGCATATTTGAATGCCCCAGCGTCCGCCATCACCTAACTGTTGACGAATGTGCCCGCCTAGCCAGGCGTGATTTATCACTATGCGTATAAATCCTGCTTGCGCCAGATTAGCAACGTGATATTCAATTAATGGAATATTATGCACCCTGCATAGGGCTTTGGGGGTTAAGTCCGTTAATGGTCTTAGGCGTTCCCCACGGCCTGCGGCCAAAATCATCGCGGTTTTCATTCTTTATTTTTCTGCAAAAAAGGTCGTTGTATTTTTTGCTGCATAAAGTGATAAAAGGGTTGTAGTTCCTCATAGCTTTCAAGGCAGGCCATGACATAGTTAAACGTCAATGGTAAATCTCGTAAGTAAGCAGGTTTATTATCACGAAAGTTCAGGCGGCAAAAAACGCCCAATACTTTTAAGTGCCGTTGTAAACCACACAAATCAAACGCGCGGGTGAAATCGGCGATATTTTCTCCATCATAAAAACAAGCAAGCCACTGCGTAATTTTCTCGCGAGGCCATTGTATGTAACAATCCTTTAATAGAGATACCAAATCATAAGTATGAGGTCCCTGCATGGCATCTTGGAAATCAATTACACCCAAGGTGTTTTCGGTAACAATTAGATTGCGTGAATGGTAGTCACGATGAATAAAGACTTGCGGTTGGTTCACAATCTGGGTTGTCAGCCAATCAAATGTATTATTCAATAACAATGCTTCGTCTGCACTCAAGGTAAGGTTTAGATAGGCACCTAAAAACCACTCACGAAACAAGTTAATTTCGGCTAACATAAAGGCTTTGTCGAACGATGGGAGTAATGGGTTTGTCACTGGCGTAAGTTGTATTTGAGTCAGTGTATTAATCGCCAACTGATATAGTTCATCAGCGTTATTTTCAGTGAGAGCACCTAGGAGCAGCTGATCACCTAAATCTTCAAGCAACGCAAAGCCTTGAGTATAGTCAACAGCATAAATGGTTGGCGTATGAACACCGTTTGTAGAAAGCACCTCGGCGATATTAACAAATGGAGCCAGTGTTTCTTTTCCGGGTGGCGCATCCATGATGACCCGGGTTGATCCGTCGGTATGCAGACGAAAATAACGGCGAAAACTGGCATCGCCCGCCAATGGCGCTATGGTAAACGGTGTATCACGTAATATCGTTTTCAACCAATCGTTAAGTGCGTTTTGTCGGGTTTGCATGGTATACTTTCTCCAGCCGAGATCATAAGGCAGTTAAGTGGTGTTGAATATCAAGTTTTATTATACGTTAGCAAGTCTTGTGCTTCTAGCCGTTGGTTGTGTCGTTGGTGTGACTTATCATACCACAGCCCAAGCCGGCAATATAACAATTGAGCCTGTGCAGGCTTGCGTTCTAGCGCCAGGTACGCCGCTGACTAATTCTGTTCGCTCAAAAATAGCTCAATGTTTGGGGTGGGAAGCTAACAACGCCACGCCCATTTGTCACGGCTCATATCAACCCATCAACATCACGCCGCTTGCTAATGCTGACGAAACACAAATTACTGCGGACAGCGTGTCATTTTACCCATCGGGTCGCTCAGAACTGACAGGGCGGGTGGGTGTCAATCAGACGGGGCGTGTAGTTAATGCGCAAACAGCATATGTGTATCGAGATGCAAAAACCAATCAAGTGACTCAAATCGAGCTGTTAGGTGATGTGCGCTATCTCGAGCCCGGTCGCATTATGATTGCTAAAAAAGCCACGATTAACCCCAATGATAAATCCGGTCGCGTGGATGATGTGTTGTATCGCTTTGATGTTCAGCGTGCGGCAGCTATTTTACCTGCTTGGGGGCGGGCCAATTTTATTGAGCGTTTTGCTAATGAAAATTATTTACTCCGCAAGGCAACCTATAGTAGTTGCGCACCCCAGGATAAAGCTTGGCAAATAGAAGCCAGTGAAATTACCCTGGATCATGCTACTGACACAGGTGTGGCAAGGAATGCGCTGCTGCGTGTCGATGAGTGGCCTGTGTTTTATACCCCCTATATGAGTTTCCCCACATCAAATGCACGAAAATCAGGATTTTTAATGCCAATATATGGATACTCCAATACGGGCGGTTTTGATTTGGCTTTGCCTTATTATCTGAATATGGCGCCAAATTTAGATGCAACCATTGTGCCGCATGAATACACACTACGCGGAACAATGATTGGCGGGGATGCGCGATTCTTGACGGAGGACTCAGTAGGCATGATTGGCGGCAACTTTCTAGCCAACGATCGTGCCTTCAATAAATTTTTAAGTGCGAATCGTGATGAGTTTCCAACATTGAAGGGCGCATCAACAGATCGATGGTCTTTTCTGCTTCGTGATAGCACTCGCTTGGCTAGTAATTTACACATGAATATTAATTATCAACAGGTATCTGATGATTATTATTTACAGGATTTCAGCAGCAATTTGGCAATCATGACTGAAAATCAATTGTTACGTCAAGGCGACCTGACATATACCACCGATCATTGGTTGTATAGAGGGATGCTGCAAAGCTATCAAACGTTGAATCCTCCTGATCAATCTCGTGTTCTCGACGTATATCAGCGCCTGCCTCAGTTATTAGCACAAGGGTCATACAGCGACTTACCCATGCACGCAAATTTTAGCATGTTGGGAGAATTTGATTATTTTCGATGGCCAAATACCAAACAGCCAGTACCACAAGGCCCTCGTTATCATGCCAATCCTATTTTATCTTTTCCTCAAGTAAAGCCGTGGGGTTACTTAACCCCCGAAGTGCAATTAGTGGAGAATTACTATAACTTGCATTCAGGCAGTGAGTTCGAGCCACATGCGGTTAATCGGACGATTCCTCGTTTTAGTGTGGATAGTGGCTTGACGTTTGAACGCTCGGGTTCGCTGATGGGGGATGCTTATACACAAACACTGGAGCCGAGGCTTTTCTATCTTGATGTACCTTATCAGAATCAAAGCGTAGTGCCGACTTTTGACACAGCCTTTATGATATTTAATGCCGATCAACTGTTTCGTACCAATCGTTTTTCCGGTTTTGATCGTATTGGTGACGCAAATCAGCTTGCCTACGCTGCTACAACTCGATGGATATCGGACAAAACAGGGCGAGAAAAAGTCAGTGTTACGGTTGGGCAGTTGCGCTATTTTGCTGATCGGCGCGTAAACCTTTGCTATGCTCCAGATGGGAATTGCATCGATGATCCTCTAGCGTTGGGATTGCTGTCACCAGTAGCCAAGTCTTCGCCTATAGCTTCAAGAGCCACCTACCAGATAAACCAAACTTTGGGAGCAAGTGCTGATTATGTATGGGACGTACACACAAACGCCACGAATAATGGCAATTTAAATGTACATTACCGCCCCGATACAAATAAAATTATTAATTTGGGCTATTCCTATCTCGTCAGTGGAAATGTTTTGGACGTACAGAACCATCTTATTCAAAATAAACCACTTCACCAATCGACCATTTCTTATGCCTGGCCACTGACGGATAAGTGGAGCACGCTGGGTGCATACAGTTATAATATTAGCGAAGGCTACGATATGATGACTTTTGCAGGGTTGCAGTATGATACCTGTTGTTGGGCGTATCGATTGTTGGGCGGACATGCCTTTCAAGGCTTGGATGGACTGACGCCGCAGTATAATAATAATATTTATTTTCAAGTGTTGTTAAAAGGGCTCGGTTCAGTCGCCACCAGTGACCCTGCCAGTACAATCCAAAGCTACTTACCGGGATACCCTAATATATTTCAGCGGTAGCTTGTATTTTGTTGTAGAATGGCCTAAATTGCACCATATATGTGTGCATATATATTACGATACTAACAGGTAAATAAAATGCGAAAAGGGATACTGTTTGTTTTGATGTTGCTACCGATACTGACCTTTGCTGAATCTGCCCAGCCACTCGATAAAGTGGTGGCAGTGGTAAATGATGATGTCATTACCGCGAGTGAATTGGCTACGCAGATTGATATTTTACGGCAACAGCTTGTTGCCAAAAATATGCAATTGCCGCCAGAAGCTGTTTTGCGTAAACAAGTATTACAACATTTAATTGATGTTGATCTGCAGTTGCAATTAGCAAAAAATAATAATATTACCATTGACAGCACTGAGCTGGATGAAAGCATTGCGAAAATTGCGGCAGATAATCACTTGTCATTGACTCAGCTGCGTGAAGAGCTTGGCAAGCAAGGGTTAAGTTGGGAGGACTATCGCGACAATGTTCGTAAAGAAATGTTGCTTACCCGTATCCAGCAGCGGTCAGTAGGCAAGGATGTTGTCGTGTCATCCCAGCAAGTAAACGACTATCTAAAAACGTCTCATAATAATGAAAAAACACAACAACTGTTTCACGTGGCAAATATAGTCATCCCCTTACCTGAAGCACCAACAACAGGGCAATTGAATAAAGCGCGTGAAAAAGCACGCATGCTGTTGACTAAAATCAAACAAGGTGGCGACTTCAGTCAGATGGCTATTGCTGAATCCAGTGGCGAATATGCTTTGGAAGGTGGTGATTTAGGCGATCGTCATTTGGCAGAATTGCCTGAGGTATTTGCAAATGAAGTGATGGCGATGAAGGTTGGTGACGTGGCCGGCCCAATCCGTACAGGAAATGGCTTTCAGTTGATTAAGTTGATCTCCATTAATGAGAACAAAGACCACCATGAAGTGACTAAAACCCATGTACGGCATATCTTGTTAAAACAAGATGCCAACATAACAACTGCCGAAGCAGATAAACAAATTAATAATTTGTACCAACAACTAAAGTCGGGCAAGGATTTTGCTTTAATGGCCAAGCAATATTCCCTGGACGCAGCAAGTGCGATAAAAGGTGGAGATCTGGGCTGGGTTGTGTCAGACGAATTGGTTCCACCCTTTGCTAAAGCCATGAATGCCTTGCCGGTAAAGACAGTCAGTAAACCTGTGAAAACAGCTTTCGGCTGGCATTTAATAGAAGTTCTGGAGCGCAAAACGGTGGATGACTCAGAGTTGTTCAAACGACAGCAAGTCAGGCAGTTTCTACAACAACGAAAATTTACAGAGGCTGTGCAAAATTGGCAACAACACATTCGCACAGATGCTTATGTAGATATTATGGAAAGGGAATTGGCATGAAGCTAAATTATCCTCCTTTGCCATGAAGCCCATACTGGTAACCAGTGGCGAACCAGCGGGTATAGGGCCAGATCTTTGTCTGGCTTTAGCCGCACACGATTATCCTATCGTTATTCTGGGCGATAAAGCCTTGCTACAATCCCGCGCTACACAGCTGGGAATTACAATAAGATTCGAAGATTACCAAGCTGGTGTGCCACCAGTTAAAAAAACCAATCATTTAACCGTTCTATCTATTCCCTGTGCTACAAATCCTGTGGCAGGTCAACTTAATCGTTTAAATGCTCCTTATGTAATGCAGATGCTAACTATGGCTGCGGATCATTGTCTCTTAGGTGAATTTGCAGGCCTGGTCACGGCCCCTGTGCATAAAGCAATAATCAATCAAGCGGGCATTCCCTTTACTGGTCATACGGAATTTCTTGCCAAGTGTTGTCAAGTCAATACTGTTGTGATGATGTTGGCGTGCAAAGAAATGAAAGTGGCTCTTGTCACAACGCATTTGCCGCTTAGAGACGTTGCGGATGCCATAACCAGTGAACTACTTAAGGATGTACTTACTATATTAGATGCTAGTTTCAGACAAGACTTCGCCATCAGTAATCCCCTAATGTATGTCGCAGGTTTAAATCCGCATGCCGGGGAAGATGGCTATTTAGGGCGAGAAGAAATTGAAATTATCACGCCCACGCTGACAGAATTGAAAAAAAAAGGCATGAATATACAAGGCCCCTTCCCCGCAGATACCATGTTCACACCACGTAATGCAAAAAAATGCGACGTTTTTGTCGCCATGTATCATGACCAAGGCTTGTCCGTACTGAAATATGCAGGTTTTGGACATGCAGTAAATATAACACTGGGTTTACCTATAATTCGTACTTCAGTCGATCATGGAACAGCCTTGGATTTAGCTGGGACAGGTCTGGCTGAATCAAGTAGCTTGCAAGCCGCTGTGGATAGCGCGGTTAGTATGTCTAGGAATCGCAATGGCCATCATTAGTCTGATTGCCGCAATAGATGAAAACCGTGGTATGGGTAAAGATAATAATCTGCTTTGCCACTTACCAGCAGATTTGAAGCATTTCAAGCAACTCACGCTAGGTAAGCCTGTGATCATGGGCAGGAAAACATTTGAATCCATGGGTAAGCCGTTGCCAGGACGTCTTAATATAGTATTGAGCACAAAACCACACACTATAGACGGGGTAACCATGGTTCATACTTTGAATCAAGCGTTTGAATTGGTTCAATATCAACCAGAAATTATGGTTATAGGAGGTGCCGGAGTATATGAGCAGGCACTACCGCTCGCTAACCGAGTCTATTTAACAGTGATTCATCATAAATTTGAGGCAGATGTATTTTTTCCGAAACTGGATTTAAGAGCCTGGTCTTTATTAAATAAGAGCGATTGGTCTCATGATGAAAAGAACAGTTACGACATGACATTCTACCATTACGAACGAAGATCAACCAAGCTGTACTCCTGCACATCTATTGGCGACTGTGCCCAGTAAATATGATGAAATAAATGTAAAAAGTATTTGACATGCTGCGCCAGATGAGTAGAATACGCAGCACGCCTTCGGGGCGACGTTCATTAAGAAGAAGAGAAGACAAACTGTGTGGGCGCTCTAAAGAATTCGAGTGCGATGAAGTACATAGTAGTAAAGT
>CAMDBQ010000074.1 GCA_945889365.1 Legionella genomosp. 1
AATATACATCATGCTGTTTCCACCTGCGAAATCAGTAAAGAAATGCATATCAAGCATGCGATCTAAAGATAAAAGAGCAAGCGTTACAGTTAAAACAGGAAAGGCAAGTGCTACAAGAATCATGGCGCACAAAGCAGTCCAAACAAAAACGGGCATTTTCATTAACGTCATGCCTTTACAACGCATTTTCAAAATGGTTGCAATAAAATTAATTCCCGCAAGCAAGGTCCCAACGCCTGCGATTTGTAAGGACCAAATATAGTAATCAACACCCACGTCAGGACTATAATACAACTCAGATAAGGGAGGATAAGCAAGCCAACCCGTAGATGCAAATTGCCCTACCACCAGGGAAATATTGCACAACATCGCCCCGATAAAAGTTAGCCAAAAACTAAGTGAATTTAAATAGGGATAAGCCACATCCCGTGCACCAATTTGTAAAGGGACTATCATATTGAGTAAGGCGAAAACAAGCGGCATAGCAACAAAGAAAATCATAATAACGCCGTGAGCAGTAAAAATCTGATCGTAATGATCTGGGGGCAAAAACCCCACGGCATCCCCCGCGGCAACTGCTTGTTGGGCCCGCATTAGGAGCGCATCTGAAAAACCGCGTAGCAGCATCACAAAGGCTAAGATTAAATACATAATCCCAATTTTTTTATGATCAACCGAGGTCACCCATTCGTTCCAGATATAGGACCATTTTTTAAGTACCGTCAGTAAGGTCAGGACTCCTACAAATCCTAGTGCCATAAATACCCCTGCCCCCATAGCAAAGGGATTATGAAAAGGTATGGCGTCAAGGGTCAATTTACCGAGTATTAAGTTTTGAAACATAACTATTCCTTATGGAATTTAATGGTATTTTCACGTGGGTGGGCCGGGCCTATACTGGTCATATAAGTCATTATTACTTTATTAAATAGGTCATTTTGCACGCCCGAGAATAGACTTGGTTTATCAGCGGTTGAGGGGTATAACAACTGATTGTAAGCAGCGTCTGTTAACCCGTTAGGCGATTTTTTTACTTTTGTAAACCATTGTTGTAGCGCCTGAGGCTCAACGACATGCACTTCAAAATGCATGTCTGAAAATCCATCTCCATTGTATTGCGTGTTTAAACCATCATAAACGCCGGGTTCATTTGCTAAAAGATGCAGGCGGGTCCGCATGCCAGCCATGGCATAAATTTGGCTGCCTAACTGGGGAATAAAGAAGGCGCTCATTGGAACGTTATCGGTTGTTATCCAATACTCAACTTGCTGACCTACTGGAATTTTAAGGTAGTTGACCGTCGCAATATTTTGTTCTGGGTAAATAAATAGCCATTTCCAGGGCAGCGCGATCACTTGAATTAACATGGGTTTTTGATCCTGCGATCCAATTCGTCGATAGGGATCTAATTCATGAGTTTTTTTCCAGGTCATAGTGCCTAAGACCAATATAATCGCGCAGGGAATGCCCCACCATAATATTTCCAAATAAAAGCTATGACCCCAGTTCGGCTTATAGTCCCTGGTACGGTGTGATTCCTGATAGTGATAAACAAAGGTAATGCTCATGATTATGACAGGTAAAACCACAATCAACATTAAAGCCAAAGTATCAAAAAACAATTTGCGCTGTTCGTAGGCAATGATTCCCTTGGGATTAAGCATGCCAATGAAGTGCTCTTTACAGCCACTTAAAGAAAGCAGTATCAGAGAGCCTGAAATGATTAAAATGATTTTGAGAAGCCAGTGAAAGATATGCTTATTAATTAAAGCAGTTCGGGTATCTGCGGCCATAAACACTCCTGGTTGCCATACTTTCTTGTATCCTAGCATTATGATACGATTTGACATAAAATACAAACAATGTATCGGGTTAAACATTTAATTACAAGGGATTGCTACTATGACCTATATAATATTCGCTCGCTGGTTTGGTTTGGTGTCAGTAATACTTTCTTTAGGTATTTTATTTAATCTAGAGGATGCTCGCGATATGGCGAAGCACATGGTGAAATCAGATTCTGGCTACATCATGGGTGGAGTACTTCCCACTATCTTCGGAAGTTTATCTTTAATGTTCGCTGATGGGTTTGAGTTAGGATGGACCTTAATCATTACTTTAATTGGAACAAGCATGGTATTGATTGGGGTTTTTAGGGTCATTTTTGTTAAGCAATGGAAAGCGCTTTTATCACAATACATACAAGAAATCCCTTTTTTGTTTAGCTTGTTTGGTTTGATGTTCGGTGTAATCCTGCTCTATGTTGGTTTTATTGCAAGTTCATTTACATTCTAGAACGCGTAGGGTTGCCAAGAGCCCCCCACCGCCTAAGTGCGGCGCCCTTATCATTGCCCCCAAGGTTGTGATGCATGTAGTCCCCGCGAAGGCGGGGATCCATCTCTGGTGTGGTCTGGTAGTGGTGCCAAGCATGGATCCACGCCTCCGCGGGGCGACAACTCGTGGCTATGGACTCAAGCTGGGCGTGTGTTCCCTGGCTTGTGGTTAATGATAAGGGCGCCGCGCGTAGGTGGTGGGGAGCTCTTGGCAACACGCTCTAATCGCTTCGGGCTATTATTACTAAATTCAATATACATGCAGCCTTGAAAATATAGCATGCTGTTTTATTCAAATGATGGGCTCCCTATTAAATTTTCATTTTAGGACGCACTTTACTTAATCCTCCATCGACAGCTAATACTTGTCCCGTAATCCAATTATTTTTAGGGTCTAAAAGAAAAACAATGGCCCGAGCAATATCCTCTGGGCTACCAATTCGATCTAAGGCGTGCATTGCTTTCGATGCTTTAAAAGCCAAAGCATTTGAAATAAGCTGCGCGGTAAGCGGGGTATCAACCATCCCTGGAGCTACCGCATTAAAGCGCAAATTTAAATTAGCGTAAGTGGATGCTGCCGATTGCACCAGCCCGATAATTCCTGCCTTCGCCGCTGCAATTGCTTCATGGTTAGAAAGACCAACAAGCGCTGCAGCGGATGAAATCAGTACCACTGAGCCGCCATTTTTCATATGCATTCCAGCTGCACGAACCGTTGCAAATGATGTTGTTAATGAAGAATCAATAACAGTTTGATATTGTTCTTGTGAAGTCGTATGCGCGCTTTTTAATAGCAATGAGCCAGCACAATTAACGACCCCATCTATTAAGCCTGCGTCTTTAAATGCCTCATCAACAGCATCAAAATCAGTCGCATCCAGAAGCGCATTAGGTTCAATTTTGGTTCTATCTCGAGCAGTAGTGAAGACGGTGTCTCCCTGAGACCTTAAGATATTGACTACCGCTTGCCCAATAGCGCTACTCGCTGCAATCACTAAATAGTTTGCCATAATCTTTGCTTCCTTTTTTTAATGGTTTTTTCAACCGTGTAAACAATGGACTCTCTATTTCTCGGCATTTTTTATTTTCTAATAATGCTTATCCAGAGAGGCTTTAATGACTCTTTTTCTTAAATACGTTTGGAAAAAACATGGGTGTACTCTTTTGATAACACAAATAGAGCTCACCTTTTGACTCAATAGAGCCATTTTCTGTAAGTGGAGCGGTAATTCGGGTCATTATTACTAAAAGGGCCACCGGGGAGATCCATCCCAGCCATCCATGTGGCGCAGGAAATGCGAAGCTGGCAAAAGCACACCACGTCACCCATTCAAAAAAATAATTAGGATGTCTTGAGTAAAACCATAAACCAACATCACACACTTTCCCTGCATGACGTGTCTTAAACGATTGCAATTGAAAATCGGCGAGGCTTTCTGTGGCAATTGAGAGCAGCGCAATCAATATCAAGAGAGAGTCAATAGTCGATATAGGGCTCTCGGGCGATAATTGAGAGACAAAATACCATGGCAGAGACACAATGCCGATCAGCAGGCCTTGAAATTGAAAGTTCAATAAAAACCCTAATGGTTTGGATATTTTCCATTTTTTACTAAACCGGGCATAGCGTTTATCGAGCAAGTTAGGACGAATTCTGGTGTACCAGAGATGCCCGCCCAAACGTACTCCCCAAATCAATAAAACTAGACTCAAGATTGTTTTTTTCGTTGAAGCTGGCGAGGTATAAAGATATAACATTCCGATAATCGTTAGCCCAGAGGCCCAACCCACATCGACAACCGATGGGTTTTTTGTATGACGATACCATAACCATATCAAGCTCATATGAAAAAATATCACGGCAATAACAATAAAAAATATCACGTAACAAATCCTCTTCAGTCTATATAAAACGGGAAACATAAACAGTTATTGTGGCAGAAACCGCACACAAAAAAGTCCCCCATAACCAATCAACAAAAGCCATCATGACGGGCCAGTCTTTAAAAATCGCAACGCAGGTAAAGTCATAAACGCCATAAATCACAAGCCCTAAACTCGCACCATAAAACAATGCGGAAAGTAAAGAGCCCTGTGATAACGGAACAACCAAGGTTAATGTTGCAAAAGCAAATAAAGCATAAATAATAACAGTCGCCCACCAAACAGGTAAAAGGCCGCCGTTATCCAGGCGCAACCAGTTAGCATAGGATTTAAAATACATGTCTTTGGAGATATAGCCAATCCACGTCATATCTAGAATAAAAAAGACGAGCATTGATATGATAAAAAGTTTAACATAATTCATGATGAGCTCCTTATGGTTTACGACGCATTAAGTATCCATATCACAGCATTTAAATATCCAGCAAAAAGCAGCCAAATAAAATAAGGGATCAGCAAGACGCAACTTAATTTATATGCCTTGCGGGTGATGATAATCGTTATCAACGTTAAGATAATAATCGCCGTGATGCAAAAAAGGCCCGCGCCAATCCAATGAAAATAAAAGAAAAGTGGCGTCCAAGCCCAGTTCAGTAAAATTTGTAAAACGTAAAATACAAGGGCTAATTTCGCTTTTGGCTGATGACGATATTGCCAAAGTGCGTAACCTGATACGGCGAGCATACAATATAAAATAAACCACACGATTGGGAAAGTAATATCTGGTGGCGTAAGGGTCGATTTATGCAATATGGGATACCACGATACAATATCATGTTGAGTAATCCTGCCCAAGCAAAAACCTATGAGCTGGAAAATAACAATCCAAAGCAGAGCGCCTCTGACTTTTATTGACATAAATAACCCTCGTTATGAAGCAGATGAGCTAATCCTTCTTTATAGGTTGGATAGGTTAGTTGTATATTGAGCTCCCTCTTCAGTTTAGCATTTGAGACACACTTATTATGTGAGTAAAATTCCTTAGCCATGGGTGATAAGGTGGCCATTTCATGAGCGATTCTTTTCAAGGGTGGTCGTTGTAGTAACGATGCGGCATATTCATCAACGACATGACCTGGTGCGGGCTCATCATCTGCAACATTATAAATCGTAATGCCAACCTTTGGATTTTGCATTGCCGCAAGAATCGCCAATACAATATCTTCCACATGAACTCTTGAGAAAAATTGGCCGTCCTTTACAACAGTACTGCTTTTGCCGGCTATCAATCGTGCTAAAACATTTCGTTGCGGCCCATAAATACCAGCCAATCTAAAAATAGTTAGGGGTACTTGATATGCCTCGACAAAAGAAACCCATTCATTTTCAGCGGACAGCCTTAATTGACCTTGGCCCCCAATAGCGATTGGTTTGGAAGATTCGTCTACCCAATGTCCTTGATGATCACCATAAACGCTTGTGGATGATAAATATCCGATCCATCGAATATTTTTAATGTGTTTTTTTAACGAATTGCCAAAATTGACCAACACCGGGTCACCAAGATCAGGTGTTGGTGGTATACTAATCAAAATATGTGAGGCCGTTGCTAAAGCGTGATCAATGCTTTTTTCTGAAAAATGAATAAGATCACAATCAAATTCGCGGTTATAACCTAATGCATTGCTGTCTCTTGTTGTCGTCGTGATTTGGATATTTATTTTTCGTGCTTTTTGCGCCAAAAAATGGGCCGTATAACCAAAACCAAAAATCAATAGATGAGGCCGCATGTTAATCCTTTTTATCGGGTTGCCTTGTTCCAAGCATTTTATAATGAAGCAGAGCCTTGTTCCTTGCCTCAAGATGATCAACGATGGGGGCAGGATAGTCTTTACCTAAGCATAACCCAATCTTGTCTTGCGGCGCCATCCATGGTTTATGAACCCATTGGACAGGGACAAATTTAAGCTCAGGAACCCATTGCTTAACATAATCGCCATTGGGGTCAAATTTTTCGCCCTGTAAAATGGGATTGAAGATGCGAAAATAAGGGGCAGCATCAGCGCCACATCCAGCAACCCATTGCCAACTCGCTGAATTACTTGCTAAATCTGCATCTACCAAGGCATCCAAAAACCAGCTTGCTCCAAAACGCCAGTCAATGAATAAATCTTTTGTTAAAAAAGAGGCGACGATCATGCGCACTCGATTATGCATATAACCTGTATGCCATAATTCCCTCATGCCAGCATCTACAATAGGGTATCCCGTCATCCCTTTTTGCCAGCGCCTTAAAAAATCATCATCATTTTCCCATGGAAAAACATCAAAATTGGACTTGTAATTGGCATTGGGTAGAGACGGAAAATGATACAGTAAATAATAAGAAAATTCCCGCCACCCTATTTCAGATAAAAAGCGCTCCACGGACTTCAAATCGCAATCCTTATCCAATTTCACCCATTCAATCGCACGCCAAATTTGCCAAGGGCTAATTTCTCCAAAATGCAAATGAGGAGAAAGTTTTGAAGTCGCATCTTTAGCTGGTTCATCACGAGAGGCATTATAGCCCTTCAGATTGATGTCAACGAAATTGGCTAATTTTTTGCAGGCACCTTCTTCGCCAGGCTGCCAATAATCTCCAAATTCTTCAGCCCAATTCGGCTTGGTCGGTAGTAGTTTCCAATGGTCAAGTGAATCGCTATGAGCCTCCAATGCTTTGGGTATACAGGGCATCGTATATGGCTCAGGAATGTCCATTTGCTTTAAACAAGTCCGCCAGTATGGTGTGAACACT
>CAMDBQ010000075.1 GCA_945889365.1 Legionella genomosp. 1
AGCCAGTCATCAATTTTTGGTGCGAATGGCATCTTGGGGCGTGATTTCAGCAGAGTCACTGGAATTGATCATTAATCGGCTGATTTTCTCTGGTTCACGTTATGTCAGCCTGCAGGAAACGAAATGGACCATCCGTAATACATTGGCTAATGGTCTGAGTCTTGAGCAAGCGGCTTATCTTGATCTTATTTTGTATCAAAAAGAAGATAGCCTTCCGTTGCATTAAGCATTATAAAAAAGGGTTAATAGCACATGACCAAATACCTGGTAATCGTGGAATCACCCGCGAAATGTAAAACGATTCAAAAATACCTCGGCGACGATTACGAAGTCCTGGCCTCCTATGGTCACGTACGCGATCTGCCGCCACGGAAAGGGTCGGTTAATCCCGATCAAGATTTTGCAATGATTTACAGTCCCATTGAGAGAAACGCACGGCATATCGAGTCGATAGCCAAAGCATTGAAAAAGGCCGATGTGCTTTTACTGGCAACGGATCCGGATCGCGAAGGCGAAGCCATTTCCTGGCATGTTTATGAGTTAATGAACGAGCGAAAACTCATTAAAGACAAGCCCGTTCATCGGATTGTCTTTAATGAAATTACCAAATCCGCTGTCAAAGAAGCCATTGAACATCCACGTCCAATAGCAATGAATTTAGTCAACGCCCAGCAAGCTCGGCGTGCACTGGATTACCTGGTGGGGTTTAATTTATCTCCATTACTATGGAAAAAAATAAGACGTGGATTATCTGCTGGCCGTGTCCAAAGCCCCGCTTTACGTTTGATTGTTGAACGTGAAGATGAAATCGATGCATTTATTCCCAAAGAATATTGGCGCCTGCTGGCTCAGTGTCAACATGATGCAGCACAGTTTGAAGCGCGCTTGACGCATTACGAACATCAAAAACTTGAACAGTTTACGGTTAATCACGATACTCAGGCCCACAGCATACAAGCGGCACTATTAAAGAAAGCCCAAGGTATATTGCTGGTTGAATCCATTGATAAAAAACAACGTAAACGTAACCCGGCAGCACCTTTTATTACCTCTACTTTACAGCAGGAAGCCGCGAGAAAATTAGGCTTTACCGCACGTAAAACGATGATGGTAGCGCAGCAGTTGTATGAAGGTATTGATATTGGTTCGGGTACGATGGGTTTGATAACCTATATGAGAACCGACTCAGTTAACTTGGCGACTGAAGCACTTGAAGAAATCAGAGCCTACATTACCGAACGGTATGGCGATGTAAATTGCCCTAAAACCGCACGTGTATTTAAAACAAAATCTAAAAATGCGCAAGAAGCCCATGAAGCGATTAGACCGACGTCAATCAAGCGCAATCCAGAAATGGTGCAGCCTGCGCTAACGCCTGATCAAGCCAAGTTGTATAGCTTGATTTGGAAGCGGACGCTGGCGTCTCAAATGACAGAAGCGCTGTTGGATACTGTGGCGGTAGATCTGAGTTGTGGCGAAGGCAATATGTTTCGTGCCAATGGCTCGACCATTACCTTCCCAGGTTTCCTCACGGTGTATGAGGAAGGCCGGGATGATTCAAAAGACGACGATCAAAGTGCAATCTTGTTACCGACACTTACCGTGGGTGATAAAATTACGCTGCTTGATCTGCTTGCGAATCAACATTTCACTGAGCCACCACCACGTTATTCTGAAGCATCATTGGTTAAAGCCCTGGAAGAGTTCGACATTGGCCGCCCATCAACGTATGCATCGATTATTCATACCCTGCAACAACGTGAATATGTGATCGTTGATAAAAAACGGTTTTTCCCAACAGATGTTGGCCGGATTGTCAGTCGATTCCTGACAGACTATTTTACACGGTATGTTGATTATAAGTTTACAGCACAACTCGAAGACACCCTCGATGCCGTGGCCCGTGGTGAACGTGAATGGGTTCCATTGCTAGACGAATTCTGGCAGCCATTCATCCAGCAAATTCATGCTATTGATGAACAAGTGCAACGTAAAGACGTCACTACACAAGTATTAGAAGACGAGTGCCCGAAATGCAGCAAACCATTGTCGATTCGTTTAGGCAAGCGTGGGCGTTTTATTGGCTGTACTGCTTATCCAGAGTGTGATTACACCCAGGATATCGGCGCACAAGCCGGTGAGAAGGTTGAGCCTGAAGTAGTAGAAGGGCGGACATGTCCCGAATGCTCAGGTGCATTACATATCAAAGCAGGCCGTTATGGCCGGTTTATTGGCTGCAGCAGCTATCCGTCATGCAAATTCATGGAACCATTGGAAAAACCGGCTGACACGGGCGTTGAATGTCCTAAGTGCCATGGGGCGAAGATACTTCAACGCAAGTCTCGCAAAGGAAAGATTTTTTATTCCTGCGCAGCTTATCCAAAATGTGATTATGCACTCTGGAATGAACCGATTGATAGACCGTGCCCGCAATGTGCATGGCCGCTGCTGACGGTCAAGGAAACCAAGCGCTCAGGCCGACAAATTGTATGCCCGCATGAGGGTTGTGATTACACTGCGAAAGAGTAACTGATGTCACGTAGGCTTATCATTACCCACAAGTCAGGAAACTCACGCCCAGCTTGAGTTCATCGCCACGAGTTATCGTCCCCGCGAAGGCGGGGATCCATGCTTGGCATCACTATCACACCACACCAGAGATGGATCCCCGCCTTCACGGGGACTACATGCATCAAACTTGTGGGTAATGATAAGCACGTAGGTTGCGGCCTTGGCCCAACAGCGGTTTGAATTGAACCGCGGTGTTGAATGAAGGGTTTTGTTGGGCCAAGGCGCCAACCTAGGATATTTATATAATAAAGTACTTGACATTGTAGACTGGACAGTATAAAACTACCAATGTAAAATTTTAATAGTTAAGATTTTATCGAAAGATTCTAATAGTAATTGAGGAGCAGTAAATGTCAGAAAAAGTACGTGGTACCGTTAAATGGTTTAACGAGGGCAAAGGCTTTGGCTTTATCGAATGTAATGGCAAAGATTACTTTGTTCACTTTAGTGCCATTCAAGGTGGTGGTTTCAAAACACTACAAGAAGGTGCCGCTGTAATGTTCAAAGCAGGACAAGGTCAAAAAGGTCCTCAAGCTGAAGAAGTTGAAGTTGTTTAATCAACATCACTCACATGCTTAAAGTATTCATCATGCCAGCATACGCTGGCATGATGATTTATATATTGCAGTTATTCTAAATTGCGCATAAAATCAGCATCAATTGAACTAATTTATTTAAGGCAATGATGTACAGACGAATGTTAAAATCAAAAATCCACCGCGCTACGATTACCCATGCCGATTTGGATTACGAAGGTAGTATCACCATCTCACCTGAGCTTCTTGAAGCATCTAATATTTTACCCTACGAAGCAGTCAATATATGGAATGTAACCGCTGGCACCCGGTTTGAAACCTATGCCATTGAAGGCGAATCCAATTCAACCGAAATTTGTGTAAACGGCGCCGCCGCGCATTTAGTCACGCCTGGCGATATTATTATCATCGCATCGTTTGTGCAGCTAGCTGAAGAAAAATGCCGGGCATATGTGCCGACGGTTGTGTTTGTTGATGAAAACAATCAGCAGCGGGAAATTCGACCGGAAGTTGTGACCACGCATGGCTGTGTTTTGTCTGCATAGGGACTAAAAATTGCCTTCCTCGCGAAGGCGTCAACTTAAGACGAATATATGTAGGGACACGCGGTGCGCGCCCTTCCATTTGGATGAAGGAGCTAAAAATGGACGATTTACTATTTCTCGATGAACAGTTAACCGATGATGAGCGGATGATTCGCGATAGCATCGCACGCTTTGTTACGCATGATGTAATACCTCTAATGCCCGAAGCCTTTGAACAGGGCGTATTCCCCCGTGAATTAATCAAAAAATCTGCCGATCTGGGTTTGTTAGGCCTAACTTTGCCTCCCCAATATGGTGGCTCTGAAGCTTCATATGTAGCTTATGGTTTGGTATGCCAAGAACTTGAAGCGGGTGACAGTGGTTTGCGGAGTTTTGTATCGGTACAGAGCTCATTATGCATGTATCCTATTTTTCGCTATGGCGACGAAGCTCAAAAAATGCGATTTTTACCCGCTATGGCCGCAGGGGATGTGATTGGATGTTTTGGTTTGACCGAACCTGACTCAGGCTCTGATCCCGGCAGCATGCATACCCATGCTAAAAAAGTGAAGGGTGGCTGGCGCTTGAATGGCGCAAAAATGTGGATCACCAATGCTACGATCGCAGACATTGCTATTGTTTGGGCTGAAACGGACGATGGCATCCGCGCATTCATCGTTGAAAAAGAATGTAAAGGTTTCACCCGTCGTGAAATCAAATTAAAAATGTCGCTACGCGCCTCCATCACCGGCGAGCTGATTTTTGAAGATGTATTTGTGCCGGATGAGAATCTATTACCCGGCAGCGATCGTGGCTTGGGCGCGGCATTAGGCTGCCTCAGTCAGGCACGTTACGGTATTGCTTGGGGCGCGATGGGAGCCGCAAGGGCTTGTTTTGATATCACGCGTGATTATTTGCTCCAACGCCAGCAATTTAAAAAGCCACTCGCCTCATTTCAATTGATCCAAAAAGACCTGGCCGAGATGTACACCGAAATCGTCAAAGCGCAATGCATGAACCTGCAGATAGGCCGACTAAAAGATCAACAACGTGAAACACCCACCATGATTTCACTGGCAAAAGGCAACGCAGCCCGCGAAGCAATCAAGATTGCACGCACCTGTCGTAATTTATTAGGCGCAAACGGCATAAGCCTTGAATACCATGTTATTCGGCATATGTTGAATCTGGAGTCTGTGTTTACCTATGAAGGAACGGACAATGTCCATAGGTTGGTTTTGGGACGACATATAACCGGGATCAATGCCTTTGGTTAATAGCTTATTTGACAAGGCAACCGTCCACGAAAAAAAACGTGCAAAATCAGAGCGTTTAGCGGGATCAGTCTACGATTGTGCATCCGATCCCGCAATCCGATCCTGGCAAGCTATACGTGAGTTAACTTGACTAAGTCACGTAAGTCCACCATACTGTTTATATAGTCCTAATCCAAAGGAGCAGTACCATGCAAGTCAACATTCATGATGCCAAAACTCATTTTTCCAAGTTGATTAATCAAGCGTTAACCGGTGAAGATGTGATCATAGCTCGAGATGGGAAACCCATTGTTCGACTTGTGCCTTATGCTGAAGAAATTCAAACCAGACGAGGCGGACAATTCAAAGGTCTTATTCAAATCAGCGAAGACTTTGATGCACCATTGCCAGACGAATTGCTCAAGCAATTTTATGGGGATGACAAATAACATGAAATATTTATTGGATACTCACGTGCTGCTTTGGTGGCTTACTGAGCCTGAAAAAATCAAGTTAAAAGCACGAGAGATCATCAGAAACAGATCAAATCACATTGTTGTCAGCAGCGCTTCATTCTGGGAAATGGCCATTAAAAAAAGCATCGGAAAATTAACCTTGCCACACAATCTGCTGGAAGCTGTTGCTGCCGAAAATTTTAAACTGCTACCCATCATGCCTGAAGAAAGTCTCGGCGTTGCCGATCTTCCCTTTTTACATTCAGATCCATTCGATCGTTTGTTGATCATGCAAGCAAAATTAAATGATCTGATTATTATCACGAAAGACTCAAAAATAGCGGAATATCCGGTGGTTACTATTGAGGCTTGAAGCCAGCCACTGGGAAGTTACGTTTTTTCGTCTATAATTAAAGCAAGTACAATCAAAAGGTGCTTTTATAATGCGACCTTAAAATATTGCGACTGACTTTACGCTTGCCACAGAAGTAACTTAACCTTGTTGCACTTGGACATTGAAACCGGCCTGTATTAACTATCAAATCATCCCACGCTGCCCCAGCTTCCATTTAACAGCAGCAATCGTAATCGGAACGATTTTACCTTTAAACCCAGCCTCTTTTTTCAAAGCACGTGCAGCTTCTTTTAATGTGGCGCCAGAACCCATGTAATCATCCAGCAAAAACAGCGGGCCGATTGGCTTGTCTTTCAATACAGCCGTCATATTTTGCAACACGTTAACTCGGCGTTGATCGTTGTTCAAACATTCCCCTTGACGCTGAGCAGGCGTGTTTCGCCATGACAGTGCATCCAGATATAAGGGAATACCTAACTCACGAGCCAAAAACGCGGCAAACTCCTCGCGCTGTCCCCAAGTGTTTGACGGTACGACTATCATGCCCCCGCATGGGATTTGCTCTTGCGACGATGTTAGATGCGCGATAATCAAACGCCATAATGCGGGATTAATTTGTACAGTAGCCTTTTGCCGATTTTTCATGAATTCAATAAACAATGGTGATCGTAATGATGAATCCAGAATGGCAATACCGGGCTCACAGCCACTGAGTTTGCCTAAATCGATGTTAACAATTTGATTGGTTAACCAATGTTCAATGCTTGAAATGTCTTGTGCATCTTTCGTGATGATTAATTCAGACGTCATGCAATGACTGCATTGCCCACAATCCTCAACGTCAGCATCCCCCAGCGCACGTCGTAAGGTTGCCATCAAACACGATTTCAACTCTTCATTGCCGTAGTTGATCATCGCTTCCAAATCACGCTCACGAACCTGTAGTTGACGTTGATAGCGTGATAAATCAACCTTGCTGGTTTTATGCGTAACCGCATATACCTGACGACTACCTGCACGTTTTTTCTCAACAAATCCTTGCTCTATTAACTCAGCCAAAACAATGATGACGCGTGTTGGATGCAACCCTGTTTGGCACTTGATTTCAGTTAATGCCAATAATGGATCACGGCCTTTGATTGCATTAGTCACCACGTTAAAATCCGAAACCGTTGGCTGCGCTGAAGCAATAAAATGCTGATGAATTTTCTTGTCTTTGTCATCAAGCAACAAAATCCCGCGTGCAGGTAATCCATCACGGCCCGCA
>CAMDBQ010000076.1 GCA_945889365.1 Legionella genomosp. 1
TCCGAGCCGCGGCTCGGATCAACCTGCAAAGACGATATTCTAAACTCTCAACGACGTCTCTCCCGCAGATAAATAATGCGTCACACCCATATCATCAATTAATATCAATTGCCCGGCTTCATTAACGCCATTGGCTACTCCACTTAAACGTCCAGTAGGTTGTGATACAGTAATTGATTTGCCATGCAAATGGTCTGTCTTCTGCCAGGTCGGAATGAAAGAAAAAAATCCATGTTTGATGAATTGTTTTAGATGTTGATCTAATTGGATTATGACTTGGGCTATCAGACTGTTGCGATCAAAATTTTTGCCGGCTATCTCGCACAAAGAGCTACAGGGTCTATCTAACACAGTTTGGTCATTAGGGTTGGAGTTCACATTTAATCCAATGCCTATCACTACATCCGAGCTACCGATTACCTCAATTAAACTTCCACTCAGTTTTTTGTCATGCCAAAGCAGGTCATTTGGCCATTTAACGCAGATATCGTTATTGATGTTTTTTAAAGCCGCTAATACCGCCATGCTAACGACCAAGCTTAGGCCGGATAATTGCGAGATATTGCAGTCGAAACGCCAGCGCATTGAAAAATAAATATTTTCGCCAAAGGGGGAGTGCCATGATCGACCAAACCGACCTCGTCCTTGAGTTTGCTCTTCAGCACAACATATCTCCAGGACATCCGTAACAGGTAAGTCTTTTATAAAGCGATTGGTGGAATCAACTGAATCCAGCACATGAATGAGAATGGGGGTGCGGAAGTCCGCGGTTGCAAGGCATCGTTGAATGATGGATGGGTTAAGCAATGTTATACTCCTGAATCATCCAGAACATTGTATCTAATTTCCCTCACCGCCGCATCATAACAAAGTGCTGCGCAACACGTAACAAGAGGTTGAAATGTGACCATCCGCCATGTTTTTTGGTGTAATGAATCAAAAACACGCTGATTCGTCGAGGGCAGGGCAGGAACGTCAAATTGTTTTGTAGGGTAAGATAGTCCAAGACCGCAGGCCTTAATCAAGGCTTCTTTTTGCGCCCAGATATGAAAAAAGGCCAATGGTTTCAAAGCATCACGTGTATGTTTCAATGCTTGATTTTCAGCAGGCGAAAACATGTGGCCGCCTATCCCCTCATACGGACGTGCTGCAAAAAATTCCAAATCGACGCCCAATGGATAATCACAGCCAACCGCGAGCAATGCCCAATCGCCTGAATGACTCAAATTAAATTGTAGCCCGGCCGTGTTAAGTAGCTCCGGTTTACCGTATTTATTTTGGGTAAACTCAAGATCACGTGCCGGTACAGAACCATAACGGGAAAGAATAAGTCGCTGCATTGCGCGGGCTATGGTAAAGCGCCGTCGATGCCTATCAAAATGATAACGTTCTGCACGTGCTAGTTCTGCTTGATTTAGCAAGGAGCGTGGTTCTAGAGCGTCAGTATGCAAGGGATATTGCCATATGTCGATGCGCGTATTCTGTAAAATACAGTCATTTGTGTTGAGTGTTTTAAAAGTATCTTTCATGCATTAATCGACTGAAATGTGGCATCAAATTACGGTAGAGGTTATTATATACCATAAACGCATGATGATAAATTAACCAGCGGGTAACAGATGAGTCGACAATTTTTGGATTTTGAGCAGCCGATTGAAGAATTGAACCAAAAAATTCAAGCGCTGCGCATGATAGATAATGATAATGCGGTAAATTTAAGTGAAGAAATTGCCCGTCTTGAAGCTAGATCAGCTGAGCTGAGTGAACAAGTGTTTTCTCGATTAGAGCCTTGGCAAGTGGCACAGATGGCGCGCCATCCACTGCGCCCGCAAACTACGGATTATATTGAACACATGTTTACCGATTTTCAAGAGTTGCATGGTGACAGGCATTCTTCTTGTGCGCCTGCAATCATTGGCGGCATGGCGCGATTCAATGGTGAGCCTGTGATGATACTGGGGCATCAGAAAGGCAAGCGTACTAAAGAAAAAGTGTATCGTAATTTCGGTATGGCGCGTCCTGAAGAATACCGCAAAGCATTGCGACTAATGAAAATGGCTGAAAAATTTAAAATACCTATTTTTACCTTTATTGATACCGCAGGCGCATATCCTGGAATTGGTGCTGAAGAGCGCAATCAATCTGAAGCCATTGCGCGCAATCTTATTGAAATGTTCAAGCTAACAACGCCGATTATTTGTACCGTGACGGGTGAGGCTGGTTCCGGCGGTGCTTTGGCCATTGGTGTTGGCGATCGGGTGATCATGTTGCAATATGCAATTTACTCAGTGATTTCACCAGAAGGTTGTGCATCTATTTTATGGAAAGATCCCGCTAAAGCCAGCGAAGCCGCCGGTGCAATGGGGATTACCGCTCAGAAAATTCTGGCTAATGAACTGGTTGATCGGGTTGTTGATGAACCTTTGGGTGGCGCGCATCGAAATGTGCTTGAGATGACAACTGCATTGAAAGCCGTATTGTCGGAAGAGTTGCATCAGCTCAAATCACTATCTGTTCCTGAATTACTTGATCGTCGGTACAAGAAATTTATGGCCATGGGAGCATGTGATTAACAATCTAATTGATGCTGACTGGCTGAATCAGCTAGTCAGCTATCATACATTGTACGTAGGGTTTAGCGGCGGTCTTGACTCTACTGTGCTATTGCATAATCTCGCGCGTCAACCTCTTCTTGCTGGAAAATTATCAGCGGTACACATTCACCACGGTTTAAGTGCCCATGCAGATGCTTGGCAAGCGCATTGCGAAACATTCTGCTCTTCTTTATTCATTCCTTTACTGGTAAATCAAGTTGCAATTGAGCAACGATCTAACATTGAAGAACAAGCACGCGCGGCGCGGTATGCGGTATTTTCCGATCTGCTGGATGACAATGACATGATGTTATTGGCGCATCATGCTGATGATCAAGCTGAAACGCTGCTTTTACAATTATTTAGAGGTGCGGGTATAGATGGCATGGCTGCAATGCCAGCGGTTAAATCGCTAGGCAAAGGTAAGTTGGTCAGACCATTTTTACTGCATTCGCGTAAAACCCTCGAAGACTACGCTGATTTACATCAACTTAATTGGGTCGATGATGAAAGCAATCAGGATAGCGCATATTCACGCAATTTCCTACGTCATCAAGTCATGCCACTCCTTCGCGAACGTTGGCCTGGGGTCGATGTAAATTTAGCACGCAGTGCCCGTCATTGCCAACAGGCAAAAATCAATCTGCAGGCATTCGCTGAGTTGGATGGTGATGACTTGACAGCTAATACTCTCTCTTTGACCGGGTTGCCAGGCCGTCTTTGCGAACGCAGTGAAGCAATCCAGCGGTTCGGCGTACACCCGTTGGATTGCGTTGCTACCGCTCACAAATACGACGAGTTTTACGCCCGTCTTGCCAATACCCTTCGAATTTGGTTGAAAAACAACCAAGTAAGGCTGCCGTCAACCGATACCTTTAATCGACTGATAACCGAAGTCATTCATGCGAGGCATGATGCTGCCCCGAGTGTAGAATGGGATAGTGTTTGTGTTCGGCGTTATCAAAATAAGTTGTATATATTGAAAGCGGGAGCTGTTGCTCGACCCGCTACTATAGAATGGTTAGGGTTTCCTGCTTCGTTACCATTGGGCGATCAGTGCTTGAATGCAATACCGGCAGAAAAAGGATTGCAAGTACCCGAAGGTAGCAAAATTAGCATCCGGTTTAGACAGGGCGGTGAATCATTTGATTGGCATGGACAGAATAAAACGCTTAAAAAGTTATTCCAGGAATGGCATGTGCCACCGTGGGAGCGTGATATGCTGCCTTTGATATATATTAATGATGAATTGGCTGCAGTAGTGGGCTTTGCGGTTGGTGATCGGTATTATGCTAAGCCCCCCTCTAGCGGAGCTTGCGAGGGGAGAGGAGTTGGGGGTGAGGGTGTGCGCAGTGGAACTTACTGGGTTACTGTTTTGTGAAAGGCGTACGTTTATCACATTAAATTGAATACGGGAGCACAAATGCCTCAACCACTAATTAACATAACACGCAAGCATGCCCTAACCTATGCAATATTTCTGGTTCTGTACGAATTCTTAACCTACATCGCCAACGACATGGTGATGCCTGGAATGATTAACGTGGTCGCATCATTTCATGGTCCTGAGTCTGCCATTGCCACTTCTTTAACGGCCTACGTGCTGGGTGGTGCAAGCCTGCAGTTGTTTCTTGGCCCGCTTTCAGATCGATACGGCCGCCGTCCTGTGATGATATTCGGTGCTTTTTTCTTTTTTATCTGCACGTTATTAATTGCCTGTTCTAACTCAATAGACCAATTCTTGATTGCACGATTCTTTCAGGGCATGGGATTATGTTTTATAGCGGTAATTGGTTACGCTACGTTACAAGAAATTTTTGCAGAGATGGATGCCATACGGTTAATCGCTGTCATGGCCAATGTGTCCATAATCGCTCCCTTGCTGGGGCCATTGTTAGGGGCTATTTTTCTGCATTATTTCAGTTGGCGGATTATTTTTGTCATCATAGGCGCATTGGCACTCATAGCGCTTTGGGGGTTGTGGCGATTCATGCCAGAGCCAATAGGGCAAACCAAACGTGATGGTGAAGAAATAAAAGCAATGGCTCTGAGACCCAGCGTGATTGCTGCAAATTACAAAGCATTACTACAAAATCGACCCTTCCTGTTAGGTTCTCTTGCTTTGGGGTTGTTAACCATGCCATGTGTGGTCTGGATAGCTTTGGCACCGGTTATTTTGGTCATTGATGCAAAATTATCTATGGTGCAATACGGTTTGTGGCAGTTGCCAGTGTTTGGTGCTTATATGCTGGGGAATATTGTTTTACAGAAGATGACACACAGCAGTAGTATTAAAAAAATGGTATGGATTGGGTCAATTATTGCAACGATGGGTATGTTTGGCATGATTATTCTGCCGTTGTTAATGAGTCATTATTTTGTGTGGTTGATGCCTGGGTTAATTATTTACTTCATGGGATCAGGCATCGTTTCCGCACCCTTGAGCCGGTTTATTCTTTTTTCCACAACCGTCAGCAAAGGCACCGCCTCGGCATTACTCAGCATGCTTACCATGATTATTCTGGGGATGGGCATAGAAGCTGCTAATTATTTATACCTGACTCATAACAATCAATTTTTTGGTTTATGTTTTGCAGTAACAGGTGTAATCTACCTGATTTGTCTGGCGGGTGCTTTTTGGTGTCGAAAATCTTGAATATGCAATTATACGTAGCCGGCGTTGATGAAGTAGGCCGTGGCCCTTTGGCAGGTCCTGTCGTAACAGCCGCAGTTATTTTACGAGATCCTATCGAGGGTGTAACCGATTCTAAAAAATTAACCCCGTTAAAGCGTAAACAACTCGCCATTATTATTCGAGAACGTGCGATTTGTTATGCTTATGGTCGGGCTGAAGTCGAGGAAATCGATCAATTTAATATTCATCATGCAACCCTGTTAGCCATGAAACGTGCAATTGAGGGGCTGTCCATTTGTCCGCATGAAGCGTTAATCGATGGTTTATACATCCCTCAAGTCTCAATGCCATGTCGGGCTATTGTTAATGGCGATAGTTTGAGTAATGAAATAGGTGCAGCGTCTATTTTAGCCAAAGTTTTGCGTGATGCTGAAATGGATGATATGGATGATCTGTATCCGGGTTATGGTTTTTCAAAACACAAAGGCTACCCAACAGCACTCCATCGAGCGGCATTACAAGAATTGGGTCCTTGTGATATTCATCGTCGCAGTTACGGGCCGGTTGCTGCAGCGTTGGGATTGTGAATCCTGACTGCCCATGAAGGGGTGCCTCTACAATGCATAAAGACGATTTATGCGGGGTTTACAAGAACAGCAATCTCTTTTTTATTCCAGTTTAATAACAATGACGCCAATATTCCGGCAAATAATCCCCAAAATGCAGATCCAATCCCAAATAATGAGATACCTGATGCAGATACCAGAATGGTGATTACAGCTGGTTCGCGTTGTGTGTCTTCATCAAGGGCTGTTTTCAGGCTGCTGCCAATGGTGCTGAATATGGCTAGTCCTGCGATGGCTAGCGTTAGTTCGCGTGGGAATGCGAAGAATAAGGCCACAATCGTCGCGCCGAATGATCCTATGAATAACCAGCACAGGCCTGCAATCAACGTTGCCTTATAGCGATTGGCTGGATTGCTATCGCATTCTTGGCCGGAACAGATAGCGGCCGTAATGGCGGCCAAGCTAATGGAATAACAACCAAAGGGGGCGAATATTAGGTTGGCAAAGCCTGTCCAACTGATTAATGGTGAAATAGGTGGGTTGTAACCAGCGGCGTTCATTATCGCAATCCCGGGAACATTTTGTGATGTCATAGTGACAATAAATAGTGGAATGCCAATGCTGATGACTGTTGACAAGGTAAACACCGGAGTCGTGAAGATAGGGGTTGATAATGCAAAGTGGACGGTATCCAATTGAAAGAGTCCTTGCATTGAGGCCACGCAAGTCCCGATTATTAGGACCAGAATAATCACATAGCGGGGGAAATAGCGCTTGCCAACCAGGTAGGTGGCGAGCATGGTGCCGACCAAAAGAAACTGATCTTGCATTGAAACAAATACGTTCATTCCAAAATGCAGCAAAATACCCGCTAGCATAGCTGACGTCAGCGACCGAGGAATGTGAGCCATGATTCGTTCGAAAAACCCGGTGACGCCGGATAAAATAGTTAAAAAGGCTGCAAACATAAATGCACCAATCGCCTCAGGCATGGAGACGCCGGCTAAACTGGTTGCTAGTAGGACCGCTCCAGGTGTTGACCATCCCGTTAATATGGGCTGCCTGTAATAGAGAGAAAGTCCTATGCATGTTGAGGCAAGACTT
>CAMDBQ010000077.1 GCA_945889365.1 Legionella genomosp. 1
CTGCAGAGTCAACGTTTGTGACCACTATTCCGTTGCTGACCGTGCATAAACAAGTTTGGGAGACATCACCATGTTTTTCCAAATTGCGTCGTGTGCTTTGGTTATCAATTGAAGGCGATAAGGCCATTCCTTTTCTGCATCGGCGAATTGGTCGCGGATGGCTATGGTCACCTTCGGCAGAAGAGGAAGCCGTGCTGGCCAATGATTGGCATGAGCTGACTTTGATGATTGGCACTGGTATGCTTGCTGAAATTGATGCGACGATGGGCCAATATCTACAAGTCAGACCCAAAGGCGCGAATGCAAAATCACTGTGTTATGGTTTTGATGAGGCGGGGAATAAGATGTTAACCTTGCCCAGAGGATTTTATTTACGGAGTAGTTTTACGCAGAATATTAAGCCGTCAGTGTGATCCCAACGACGGCCTTATCCTAGGAGAAACAGATGGATAAAAAATTATTAGACATTTTGGTTTGTCCTTTGTGTAAAGGCAAATTGTTGTTAAAAAAACAAGAATTGATTTGTCCTTTCGATCGATTTGCCTATCCAATCCGTGACGGCATTCCAGTTATGTTGGAAAATGAAGCGCGAATGTTGACGTTAGAGGAAAAGGATGAGCTGTGATTTTCATGTGATCATCCCCGCACGTTTTCAGTCATCACGCCTGCCGGGTAAATTGTTAATGGATTTGCAAGGGCAAACGGTCATTGAACGTGTGTATCGTCAAGCGCTGAAGGCAAATCCCAAGTCAATCACCATCGCGACGGATAACCAAGCGATTGTCGATGCAGCCACGGGCTTTGGTGCACAAGTTGTCATGACGGCAACAACCCATCAAACTGGTACAGACCGTATTGCAGAAGCCGTAAAACAGCTCAGGTTTTCAGCTGCTGATATCATTGTGAACGTGCAAGGGGATGAGCCCCTAATTGCCCCAGAGCTAATCACGCAAGTAGCCGAGAGTCTGGCAAGTACCGATTCGCCAATGGCAACGTTATGCTGGCCAGTTGAAGATGACGCGCTGTGCGCCAATCCCAATGTGGTTAAAGTCGTGCGCGATTGCAATAACAATGCATTGTATTTTTCCAGAAGCCCTATACCAGCAAATCGAGACCAGCCATTGAGTCGTAGAAACGTATTCCGCCACATTGGGTTATACGCCTACCGTGCGGCGTTTTTGCTCGAGGTGGTTACATGGCCTGTGTGTGAACTGGAAACCATTGAAGCGTTGGAGCAACTGCGCGTGTTGTGGGCTGGTTATAACATTAAAGTAGATGAAGCCTGTGTGCGGCCATTGCAGGATATAAATACGGCTGAAGATTTAATCTCAGCACGACGAGAAATTTTAAAATGACAACCATTCTCACCGTAACCCAACTCAATCGTCACGTACGCACTTATCTCGAATATGAAATGGGAGAGGTGAATGTTTCAGGTGAGATCTCCAATTTAAGTAAACCCGTTTCAGGGCATGTTTATTTTACGTTGAAAGATGCAACCGCGCAGGTGAAGTGCGTGTATTTCCGTAATCGTCATAATCAAGCGAGCCATGGCATGCAAAATGGGCAACAGGTTATCGCGCGCGGTAAATTAAGTCTGTATGAAGCGCGCGGTGATTATCAACTGATTGTTGAGCAGCTTGATGAAGCCGGGCAGGGCGATCTGTATCGCCAGTTTGAACTGTTGAAAGTTAAATTGGCAGCTCTGGGTTTGTTTGATGCCGTCCGTAAAAAACCATTACCTCGCATACCCGATTGCATAGGTGTAATCTCCTCCGCCACGGGTGCCGCGTTACAAGATATTTTAACGACACTAGGCCGTCGTTTCCCACTGATTCCTGTGATTGTCTATCCCAGTGATGTTCAAGGCAAACAAGCTGCGCCGCAATTGGTTAAGGCCTTGCAGCGCGCTAATCACGAGAAACGATGTGATGTGATTATTCTGGCTCGTGGGGGTGGAAGCATTGAGGATTTGTGGGCGTTTAATGATGAATGTCTCGCGCATGCGATTGCTAGTAGTCGGATACCGATTGTTTCAGGTGTGGGTCATGAAACAGACTTCACCATTGCTGATTTTGTAGCTGATCTGCGGGCAGCAACGCCCACGGCTGCAGCCGAGTCGGTGGTGCCTGACCGGTTGGATTTAATGGCTCGATTGCAAACCATTCAGGGTGCTTTAATATCGGCGATTGCACGATTTATCAAACATAAGCAACTGCTACTAGCCCACGAAGTACAAAAAATCGCCTCGCCCGGGCGTTTGATTAATGCCCATTGGCAAACACTGGATTATTTAGAGCGACACTTACAGCGCGCCCAGGAGCAATTACTCATACAAAAACGGACGCGGTTGCATTTAACCGTTATTCGTTTGAAGGCTAAACATCCAGGCTTACTGTTGCAACAGGCTAGAGCGCGGGTGCAGGGTCTGGAAATCAATTTAATCCAAAGAATGGATATAAAAATAACCCAAATCAAGCAACACTTTAGACAACAAATAGCAACATTGCATGCCGTTAGTCCTTTGGCTACACTGGACAGGGGCTATGCCATTGCGAGCTACCGTAAAAAAGTATTATTGGATAGCCAGCAGGTTAGGGCGGGCGATGTGATTGATGTGAGACTGGCCAAAGGCGGATTGGTGTGTGAGGTTATGGACGTGAGTAAAGGATGATATTCGTATGGTGAATGATCATATGTACGAGCACGCGGCACCTTCAGTAGGAGTATCACACCATGCTAAATGAATTACTCACAAGCTTAGACACCATCATCACTCAAACAAAAACCAATCTCCCGATTCTCGGCATCATCGTTTTAATTCTATGGGTCGCGTTTTTCATCACATCACTGGACAAACGTTTACTGTATTTGGGAATCATCCCCAGACGAATCTACGGCTTGCCAGGCATTTTTTTTGCGCCTTTTTTGCATGCCAACTTTAATCATCTGTTTTTTAATACAATCCCGTTGCTGGTCTTAAGTAATTTTCTCTTGATGAATGGGGTAAACTATTTCTTGGGCGTAACCCTGTCCATTACGTTACTGAGCGGTCTGTTAATTTGGTGTTTTGCAAAACCGGGATTACATCTCGGGGCAAGTGCTGTTATAACTGGATATTGGGGATTATTAGTCTGGAATATTTACCAACAAGGGACTATTACTGCCATTATTCTGGGTATCGTGAGCATTTATTATTTCGCTGGTATCTTGTATGGTGTATTCCCCGGGGAGAAGGGCGTTTCCTGGCAGGGGCATTTGTTTGGGTTGATTGCAGGATTGGCCACGGGTCATTTGATTTCGTAGAGGGCAGAGAACATGTTAAAACGCGACATTTCCAGAACCAACGTATTAATTGCCGCCGCAGGTGGCATGATTGGTTCTGGTTGGTTGTTCAGCCCATTTATCAGCGCGCAAATCGCAGGCAGCAACGCGCTCATCAGTTGGATTATCGCGGCTGTGTTTATGTTGTTTATTGCCTTGCCCCTTTGTGAATTAGGTGCGATGTTCCCTATCTCTGGCGGCATGACCAATTACCCCAGTTTTACGCATGGCAGTGATGTTGGATTTTTGTTTGCATGGACATCCTGGTTATCCTATGTCGTGATGACGCCAATTGAAATTCAGGCGATTTTACAGTATTCAGGCCGTCTGTTCCCCGTGTTGGTTGCTAACAATACCAGTGCTTTCGAGTTGTCCGGGTTGGGGTATGTTGCCGCTATTTTGATTATGTTTTTTGTGGTTTTGCTAAATTCATTTGGCATTAAGCTTCTGGCGCAGTGCAATCGCTATGCCAGTATCATTAAATTTTTAATCCCAAGCCTTGCGATTGTGTCCCTGATATCCATCTCGCCAAGCATGAATAATATTCATCTACATTTAACCGATAAAGCCGATTGGGCACAAATATTCTCGGCATTATCGGTGGGCGGGATAGCCTTTGCATTTACGGGCTTTCAAAATGGGTTGATGCTGGCGGGAGAAGTGGTCAATCCACAGCGTAATATACCGATGGCTATTTTGGGTGCGGTATTGATCGGATTTATTCTCTATTTTATGTTGCAATTCAGCTTTTTAGTGGCGGTTCCGAGCCAGTACGTGGCTCATGGTTGGCAACATTTATCGTTCCCTGGTGATAGTGGTCCGCTGGTTGGTTTGATGTTTTTGGTTGGGTTAACTTGGGTTGCCATTCTCCTGATGGGAGACGCCATTCTGTCGCCATTTGGCACCACACTAGTCTATACAGCCGCAACGTCGCGTATTGTCTATGGTATGGCATTGAATCACCATTTGCCGGATGTATTCACTAAATTAAATAAGTATAAAATCCCCTATATTACGTTGTACGCCAATTTCCTGGTGGGCGCACTGTCGTTTTTACCTTTTCCTGGCTGGCAAAAGATGGTTGCTTTTTTGTCATCTTGCAGTATATTGTCTTACGGAATCGGACCCATTTGTTTGTTGGCCATGCGAACGTTACAGCCCAACCGGGTAAGGCCTTTCAGGCTTTCTTTTGGTTTGTTTTTTTCTCATGCCGCATTTTATGCTTGCAACCTGATGTTGTATTGGTGTGGTTTTGATATTTTATGGAAACTGGATTTAGCTCTGTTAACCGGCCTTGTGATTAATTTGGTGTATCAGAAACGCAGCTTTTTTACTTGCGGTAATGGTTTCTACTGGTTTGCCGGGTACATGTTGGCGCTATTGTTATTATCTTATTTGGGATCGTTTGGCGGACTTCAGCTCTTAACGTTTCCAGTGGATGTGGCGATTATTCTACCGCTGAGTATTGTCGTGCTGTATTTCTCGCAGCGGGTGATCGTGAGTGATGCGTATCACGAGAAAATATTATCGAGCGCATTGCATGCGGAAACGGTTTGAGATGTAATTCGAACAAATTTATGTTAACTTTGACAGAGAATATATGCTTGACGTTAAACATCTAAACTTCGATTATCCTGACAAGCCGTTGTTAAACAACGTGCAATTTACCCTACCTGCAGGCCAGCTATTGCATCTAAGAGGTCATAACGGTGCCGGAAAAACAACGCTGCTAAAATTGTTGGCCGGATTACTGCATCCCACAGAAGGTGAAATACATTATAAAGGTCATGTTATCACTGACAATAGGGCCGAATATCAACAATCTATCTGCTACGTTGGCCATAAAGCAGGAGTCAGCCACGTTTTAACTGTACGAGAAAACTGTCAATTTGAATTGCAGCGCGGAAAGCACTCGATGCCATTTGATGCGCTAATAGAGCGGTTCGCTTTAAATGGCCTGGAAGATGTGCCGTGTGCTTTGTTATCAGTTGGGCAAAGACGACGTGTTGGCTTGCTGCGAATTTTAATGACGAACGCGTCGTTATGGCTGTTGGATGAACCATTAGTGGCACTGGATCAAGATGCGGTGACTGTATTGATGGATTGCTTTAATGATCATTTGAATCAAGGCGGCGCGATTATTTTGACTTCACATCAATCTTTGCCAATACAAAATAGAGCCTGCCAGGAATATTGTTTATGATGTTCATGCGCCAACTAAATCGTGAGTATTTGCTGCATGCGCGCCAGCTCCGCATGATCGTTAATTCGTGTCTGTTTTTCTTAATGATCATGATTTTTTTCCCCCTAACCATGCCACCGGATCCCGCGTTATTACGAACCATTCTGCCGGGTCTGGTTTGGATTGCCGTGTTGCTTGCAATCCTCTTGTCATCTGAGCGCTTATTTCAACAGGATTATGATGATGGCGTGATTGAGCAATGGCTGGTGTCAGGTTACCCCCTTAGCGTATATGTTGCAGCAAAAGTATGCATGCATGGGTTATCAACGCTGTTACCCATCCTGCTGTTTTGTCCATTTTTGGCATTGCTGTTTGCATTAAATGGTCACGAAACGTTAATTTTAATGCTGAGTTTATTGTGTGGAACGCCAGCGATTTTATTTCTGTGTGCGTTGGCCGCGGCATTTGGCACGGGCTTAAGGCAAAAGGGGGTTTTAATGGCGTTGGTATTATTGCCATTGACCATTCCTGTGATGATTTTTGGTAGCGGCGCCATCACGGCTGCAATGCAAGGGCTTCCAGTGGTGGGCTACTTAGCGATATTGTTGGCCATATCCCTTATGGCGACAGGTTTTTTACCCTTTGCTGTTGCAGGCATTGCCCGGATTAGTTTTGTAGATTAATATGCCTCCTTCCAATGAGCTGCTTAATAAGATACCCAAATGACAATCGAAATATATACAGACGGTGCATGCAAAGGCAATCCTGGTCCTGGTGGTTGGGGTGTTATATTGCGATTTAACGATCAAGAAAAAGAATTGAAAGGTGCTGAACCGCATACTACCAATAATCGAATGGAATTAATGGCTGCTATTCAGGGATTGACCGCACTAACCCGAGAATGCGAAGTCGCGTTGTATACCGATTCCCAATATTTGCGACAAGGCATGATGGGATGGCTGGCAGGATGGAAAAAGTCAGGCTGGCGTAATTCCAAACGAGAACCCGTGAAAAATATTGATCTCTGGCAACAACTTGATACATTGGCACAGCAGCATAAAATCAGTTGGCACTGGGTAAAAGGTCACTCTGGCCATCCAGAAAATGAGCGTGCAGATACGCTGGCAAATGAGGCGATTGAAGCATTGTTAGGGGTCGTTTAATGACGCGACAAATTGTGCTTGATACAGAAACCACGGGCATTGGCCCTGAACTTGGGCATCGGGTGATTGAAATCGGTTGCGTTGAGTTAGTCAAACGAAAACTCACTGGCAAGCATTATCATGTCTATTTGAATCCCCAGCGTGAAGTGGATGAAGGTGCGTTCAGAGTTCATGGTATCAGTACTGAATTTTTGCAAGATAAACCGTTATTTAAAGACG
>CAMDBQ010000078.1 GCA_945889365.1 Legionella genomosp. 1
CTATCAAAGGGTATACTCTGGTGGGCACTGCAAATGAAAAAGTGCCGATTGTTTCATTTGTCCATGGTACGATTCATGCGCATGATGTCGCCACTATTTTAGATAACGAAGGCATAGCCATTCGCAGTGGCCATCATTGCGCCATGCCATTGATGGATTTCCTTCAAGTTTCTGCAACAAACCGGGTCTCACTATCGTTTTATAATACTGAACAAGAAATTGATGCCTGTGTTAATGCATTACAAAAGGTTAAAGAGGTATTTGCCTGATGGATTTACGTGAGCTTTATCAAGAAATTATTATTGATCATAATCGCAACCCGCGTAATCACCATGCGCTGGATCATGCAACCAGTCAGGCGAGGGGATTTAATCCCTTGTGTGGCGATAAATTAACCGTCTACGTTCAGGTCGTAAATAATGTTGTCCAAGATGTTAGTTTTGTCGGTTGCGGTTGTGCAATTTCTCAAGCCTCTGCATCGTTGATGACAGATGCAATGAAGGGCAAAACAGTTGTGGAAGCGCATCAATTGTTTGAGCGTTTTCACACGATGCTAACGTCTGAAGAAGACATTCCAGAGTTGTCTTTGGATAAACTGACCGTATTAGCCGGTGTGAGAACGTTTCCAGCGCGGGTAAAGTGCGCGACTTTAGCTTGGCATACGCTTGAAGCTGCGTTAAAAAAAGATGCAGCTTTAGTCAGTACGGAGAATTAACATGTTTGGATTTAATAAAAAACCAACGAACGACGAGTTAAAAGACGCCGTGATTGCCGGACTTAAAACGGTATTTGATCCTGAAATCCCAGTTAATATTTATGATTTGGGTTTGATTTATGACATTGCGATCGATGAAAAGCAACATGTCTCCATCCAAATGACCCTGACATCCCCTGGATGCCCTGTAGCACAAACTTTTCCTGGTACGGTTGAAAAAGCTGTAAATGAAGTTGAAGGGGTGAGTGATTGTACAGTGGAATTGGTATGGGAGCCGACGTGGACTCAGGAACGAATGACTGAAGCTGCAAAGTTGGAATTAGGCATGTTTTATTAGGTATGAATAATCAATGGCAACCTTCAGCATCAATCGCCTCTCTTCACGAACGCGCCGGTATTCTGAAACAGATCCGCGAGTTTTTTAACTCACGTTACTATCTGGAAGTTGAAACCCCAGTGATGGCGCGTTACGGCATCACCGATGTGTATCTGGCCAACATCAAAGCTAGCTTTCGCGGTGAATCCTATTGCTTGCAAACCTCCCCTGAATACCATATGAAACGCTTGCTAGCTGCTGGCAGTGGGGCGATCTTCCAGTTGGCGCGAGTATTTCGTGATGATGAACTGGGTCGATGGCACAATCCTGAGTTTACTTTATTAGAATGGTATCAACTTGATATTGATCATCATGCGTTAATGACAGAAGTGAATGATTTGCTGCGGCTGGTGCTAGGTTGCGCGCCGATGATCAAAAAAACCTATCAGCAAGCCTTTTTGGAGGCGTGTGATATTGATCCTATGCAGGCAAATATCGGTGCATTGAAACTCGTTTTAAAACAATTTGATTTGGACAACGTACTCCCTGAGTCAGAACAAGATCGAGATCAATATTTATTCTTGCTCATGAGCCATGTTGTTGAGCCCTTTCTAAGTAAAGAGCCGGTTCCTGTGGCTGTATATGATTTTCCGGTATCTCAAGCGGCACTGGCGCACATTAACCATGGCGTTGCTGAACGTTTTGAAGTCTATTACCGTGGTGTTGAATTAGCCAACGGCTTTCATGAATTAACCGATGTTGCAGTTCAGAGAGCACGATTTAGCCATGATATTGCTGCTCGACGTGAGCGTGGGTTGTCAGCCAGTTTGCCGGATGAATATTTGTTACAAGCAATGGAGCACGGGTTGCCTGCATGCAGTGGTGTTGCCTTGGGCATTGAACGCTTGCTTGCACTGGCACTGCATAGACCCTGCATAGCCGAGACATTGACGTTCGACTTTTCCAGAGCTTAAACCTTCCAGTGTTTGATAACCAGCTTAATCAATACGCCATGCCCTTGAAGGTGAATTTTGCTCGGTAAAGTCATTCCGCCAGCGGATGTATATGCCGTGTATTTAATTGAATATCCTGCTTGGGTAAATCCAATTAAATAGTTATTTGCATCGACACGCTTGGCTTGAATCGAACCGGATGCAGGCAAGCCTCTGACCCAATAATATAAATTCTTGACAGGCAAACGAACGCCAGTTTGTTTTTGTAATAATTCGTCGGCATTGTTTGAAGAAATTCTTTTCGGGCCATCACGGTAGGTGATTACAGCGCCGTGTTTTTCAACAATAACGGTGCCGCCACCCAATGGTCCAAATAAACGAATTTGATACTGATTGGGACCTTGTTGCAACCAGTTAATTGAAGCAGTCCAGCCTCGTTTTTTATTTCTGGCAGCAATAGCACCTGACAATTCCCAAGATGATAGCGATGCTGGTGATAATGTAGCAGGTGCTGTTGTGTGTCTATGTCCTACAGGCATGGTTACGGCCTGACCCGATGCGGTATTGGATGTCCGATGGGCTGAAGCTGAAAATGTTGTAATCATGCAGATAGAAGCGATGAAGATGAGTTTAAATCCGTTCATATGGGTCTCTAGGGTTACTTTTATTTAACAATACGCTAGACTTCGTCAATATACAATTACCGTGTCTCATTATGAAATGTAAGGCAATTTATCCTGGAACGTTTGACCCTGTAACAAACGGCCATATTGATATTATTTCCCGGGCGGCCAGCATATTTCCTGCACTTGTAGTGGCTGTTGCCACGAATAGTAACAAACGTCCATTTTTTACATTGGCCGAACGGATTGCGTTCGTGGAAGAGGCGGTTAAACATTTACCAGGCGTTACTGTGGTCGGATTTGATAATTTGTTGGTTAATTTTGTGCATGAGCAGGGCGCCTCAATCATACTTCGGGGATTGCGGGCTGTATCTGATTTTGAATATGAATTTCAACTGGCAGGCATGAATCGTAAATTATCAAAAAATGTTGAAACGATGTTTTTAACCCCCTCTGAAGATTGCATGTTTATCTCATCAACATTGGTGCGTGAGATTGCTACATTAGGTGGTGATGTGTCGGGTTTTGTGCCGGGCGTTGTTGTGGAGGCCTTGCGAGTGCATCCGAGCCGCAGCTAGGATCATTCGACCGAGGCATAAAATGTATCTATGCCTCGCCAACTAAGGTCTTCATTTCTTGATGAACCAGATCAATCAACTCTTCTTTATTGGCCAGCGTAAACTTCGAGGCATCAATCGGATCACCAATATGAATTTCAACGTGCTCATTCAGGTTGAATTGACGTGTACGTGCTGGCAAAATATTATTCGCACCGCGTATGCCCATTGGAATAATCACAGCCCCAGTCTGGATTGCTGTAATGAAGCCGCCTTTTTTAAACGCGGCAAGTTTGCCGTTTTTAGAACGGGTTCCTTCTGGCGCTATCCACATGAGAACCCCGCTAACCAGTAATTCTTTCACGTAGTCCAAATCTTTCTGGGCTTGCTGTCTATTATGACGGTCGATAAATGGAAACTCGGCTGCAACCATGCCTTGTCCCATGATAGGGATCCTGGATAATTCTTTTTTGGAGAGCATGCGTAGCGTATGGCTTGGCCAAGCCACGCCGCTCAGTGGGATATCGTAAAGACTGCTATGATTGCACATGACAATTGTTCGTTGTCCGGGTAAAGGTTGAACATTATGAGGGTTAAATATTTCGTACTTGACGCCCACAAGTTTAAGAATTTTTTTTACATATCGAGTGAATGATTGATCACACCATTCGCGGGTGATGCGTCCAAATAATCCTCTTACTGCCGCACGAGAGCATGTATTTACTGTATATAAAGCTGACATGACAATGATCCACAGTGTTCGCAGTTTGCCGGCTTTTACTTTATTTTTGTTTGTCATGATCAATGATCCGCCCTTTGGTTTTTGTAATCGGTTGTTTTTCTGAGAATAAAGAACGTTTAATCAGAGCACATAACCATAGGATGATGCCAATCATCAAGCCCCATACTATAAGATACCATGAGATTATAAACAGCCCGATAATGCAAGAAACGGCTATTCCCAACACAATATAGGGTCCAATAGCAATTAGTAGTTGTCCGAAAACACGCTGTAATTTATCATTCATGTGGCACCTTGTGATGATTTTAAGAAAATTATCCGCCATAATGGAGGCGGGTGCAAGACAAATTGAACGAAATGTGATATCATCCGCATCTTGTTGTGTAATTATAGCGTATGTTTGGGTAATTTTTTAGCTTTTATGGGTGTTATTTTTGTTTGTTGTTTCATCATCAAGTGAGGTAAGCTATGATTTTCGGTGTTTTAAACCTGTCTTTCTGGGGATATGTATTAGCAACGGTTGTGTTGACGCAAATCTCGATTGCTTCTCAAACGATTTATTTGCATCGTCACCAGACGCATCGCGCCTTGACACTGCATCCTTTGGCTAGTCATTTTTTCCGTTTTTGGCTTTGGATGACAACGGGAATGGTTACGGCGGAATACGTTGCAATTCATCGTAAGCATCATGCGGCAACCGATGTTGAAGGTGATCCGCACAGCCCGGTTGTTGAGGGGATTAAAAAAGTCCTGTGGCAAGGTGCTGAGTTGTATGGTGAAGCAAAAAAAGACAAAGAACTCATTGAAAAATATTCCCATGGTACGCCTGATGATTGGATGGAGCGTAATGTCTATACTAAACACTCACGCTTGGGTGTTAGTTTAATGTTGATCATTAATATCGTATTGTTTGGTATTCCTGGTGTTTCTATCTGGGCTATTCAAATGATGTGGTCTCCTTTTTGGGCTGCTGGCGTTGTAAACGGGCTTGCACATTTCTGGGGATACCGTAATTTTGAGTGTCCTGATGCGTCAACCAACCTGATTCCTTGGGGTTTCTGGATTGGTGGTGAGGAGCTGCATAATAATCATCACACGTATGCCTCTTCTGCTAAATTCTCCGTTAAACCGTGGGAGTTCGATATTGGCTGGATGTATATTTGTATCTTGTCGTTCTTTGGTTTGGCTAAAGTAAAAAAACTGCCGCCGCAACTGGCGCGTGAAGAAGGCAAATTGCACGTTGATTTGGAAACGGTAAGAGCGGTTATCAGCAATCGCTTTCAAGTGATGTCAGACTACTACAAACGTGTTGTATGCCCAATTCTGAGTCATGTTAAGCAGGCTAACGTTAAAAACAAAGGTGACAGGAAACTATTTCAGAGTGCTGGTGCATTGCTGAAAAGCCAGGAGACTCTCTTATCTCCACGTGCCAACACACACTTGCAAACCTTGTTGGAGCGCTATGATCAGTTACGTGTTGTTTATGCCTATCGACAATCGTTGCAAAATGTTTGGCTGAAAACGGCTGCTTCTCAAAAAGAATTGGTTGAAGCCTTGCAGCAATGGTGCAAACAAGCTGAAGACTCAGGCCTTGAAGTGCTGACGCAGTTTGCGCAGCAGCTAAAAGGATATGTCCCTAAAGCGGTTTAGTTAGATAAGTTCATATGATCGATTAACGCGCATCAACTATCTTGGAAGTTAACGTTCAAGATAGTTGATGCGCGTTTTGCGTTTATTAAATAAAAGTAACTCCCCACGTCATCCCTCACTTCATTCGCGATGACGTGGGGAGTTACAAATAAAACAACATTACCGTGAAGTTTTTCTGGTATTTTTACGCACAATAAAGTCTAATAAGTATACTGTGAACCAATCCTTGTCAATTGTCGAGTGGGAGTAAAAATTATGCAGGCAAATTGGAGTTTGATCCTTAATGTTTTGTTGCTTATCGGAGTGGTGGTTGCGATTGGTCGTATGATGAAAGAGCGACGAAAAAATACGCATACAGTTGTTCAGCAACCCTCTGTCGGGCAAACTGCGAAGACGTCGTATGATGATATTATTGCTGTGCGTAAAGTCATTCGCGATGAGCCAGAAGCGTTGCCTGTTATTCAGCCGGTTAGACAACCTGTTATGCACTCAGTGATGTCGACACAACAGGTTTCACCCATCATTGCTCCTCCTGAGGTGGATACAAAACCCATGTTGGATGCTGGCGATGCAACGGTTCCTGTCATGATATTTTTATTGGCGAAAGAAAATCGTCAATTAGCCGGTTATGAATTATTGCAAACATTGCTTGCGGCAGGCTTACGTTTTGGCGAAGGTCAGTTATTTCACCGTCATCAACATGCAAATGGTCAAGGTCCCGTGTTATGTAGCCTAGCTGCAGCAACCGCCAGTGGTGTATTTGACTTGCAAAATATAGGCGCATTTAGTGTGCGTGGCTTATGCTTGTTTATGCAACCATCGGGCAATTCAACGATTGACGCAGAACGATTTGCGATTATGCTTGATACAGCAAAACAGCTGAGTGAAGGCTTAAACACCCATCTTCTCGATGAACAACGCCGGCCTTTAACCGAGGCAAGTTTGCGACGTTATTATCAATCGTTAGATATTAGTGAAGCCTGTGAGCAATCAGCGACGGCATAATGAACAATAGTCTTGGTGAACAGGCTATTCCTGTTCAGTCTGAGGCGTGGCTAGCACTCCTCCTCAGCCAGAACGGATTATGCGTTCACAAAGTCGACCGGGATCACACATGAGATGACTAGCATGACCTTATTAGAAATCGCCTCGTTATTTAATATCACGCATGCAAAAGATGTTGCTTTATCTGGCATTTGCATTGATAGCCGCAAAATCAGGCCTGGCAATTTGTTTGTTGCCATTCAGGGCGAGC
>CAMDBQ010000079.1 GCA_945889365.1 Legionella genomosp. 1
CGACCTCGCACCCACTTCAAATATCCAGCAATCCTACCAAATAGAATCGCTAAATCTGATGGTGGAGCAGGCAGAAAATGATTTTAAAACCGCGGCACAAAATTTATTGGAGGCGATAGGCCTCGATCCCGATATGAAGCTGGCCGTGCCCAACGATGTTAGTATGGACAACCTAAAAACCCCGGATGTCGATGCATCTATAACCCAGGCCTTAGAGCACAATGCACAGTATCTGGCATTGAAAACCGCATTCCGCGCCGATGAACGCGCCTACGCTGTCGCAAAAAACCAGCAATTATGGCAACTGGATTTAACCACCAATGTTCAAACCGGCACCGTGACTGGCGTTGATACCACCAGCAAGGGTTTGCAGGGCATATACAGCGGCCATAACATCACCGAATCCGCAGGCATCATGTTAACCATTCCATTGCATGATCTAACCCGCCGCAATGCGCTGATCACCGCCAAAGTTCGTCTGGAAAAAGATCGCTTAAATTTAATCGCAGCCAAACGTGCGCTCATCACCACGATTAAAAACACCATCAGCACCATCCAAAGTTTGGAAAAACGCTATGAACTGGCAAAACGACAAGTGGATTTGGCCGCACAATCGTATGCGCTGGAAAAGAAAAAACAACAAGCCGGCATTACTACAGCGCTGGATGTAAATAACACTCAGAACCAATGGATTCAAGCACAATCAGGATTGATCGGCGCAAAAATAGCCTATATCAATCAGCTATCGACCTTGCAACGCATATTGGGCACAACGCTCGACTATTGGCACATTAAATTGGGGTTCGGCTCATGAAAAACTCGGTAATTATCTTGATTTTAACAAGCCTTCTAACAGCCTGTAGCGGTTCTACATCCCATAAAACAGACACATTAAAAACCTACACCGTGAAAAGCACCTCATTGCACAAAATCCTCTATTTCACCGGCACCCTCCAACCGCTACACGAAAGTACAATAGCCAGTCCCGTTGACGCAGTAGTCGAATCCATGCCTTATCATTACGGTCAACCCGTTAAAAAAGGCGAGGTGGTGTTTACGCTCAACTCAGCCGATCTACAACGACAATACAACGACACCCTGACCGACTACCTCAAAGCAAAAGACAGCTACACCATCGCGAAAGCCAAGTTTACAGGCACCGAAGATTTATGGTCTGCAGGCTTAATCTCCAAAAACAATTACTTAAGTGAAAAATCCAGCCTGAATACGGCACGCATTACACTAATGCAATCCACGCACAAATTAACTGAAATGCTCGAAAAAATGGGCGATGCACGTGATAACGGATTATCCAGCTTGAGTTTTGCAGAGTTTGACAACGTTCGTCTGGCACTCAAAAGCCAACACAATTTAATTCGCCTGAAAGCCTCCAGAACCGGCGTATTGCTTTACCCCCCTAAAGCGACAGGCGAAAATGTTGCCCGAATATCAGTAGGTTCCGCTGTTAAATCAGGTCAAGTACTGGGCTTGTTAGGTGATCTCAGCGGCGTTAGCGTGGAAATTGATATCCCGGAAGTGGACATTACAGAAATAAAACCTGGCATGCCCGCAACCGTTCGTGGTGTGGCTTTTGGCAAACAGGCACTGAAAGGCAAGCTGGTTGCCATCAACGCACAAGCATCCGCCAGCAACGGCAATGCCCTGCCCTCATTTACAGCCATTGTGGAGGTTAAATCACTAACCGAAACCCAACAAACATTACTCAAAGTAGGCATGAGTGCCGCAGTTGAATTATCCATAGACAGCACCGATAAACTGCTGATACCACTTGCCGCCATTCAACAAAAAAACGGAAAGAGCATGGTTGAAATCCAAACGCCAGACGGAAAAACCAGCCTGCGCCCTGTGACTACAGGCCCGGTAAATGATGATAGTGTGGTGATTGAGTCAGGGTTGAAGGCGGGGGACAGGGTGAAATTATGACGAGGATCTCACTCACAAACATCACAAAAAAATACCAAATTGGAACCGTAGAAAGTACGGTTTTAAAAGGCGTATCTCTGACCATCAATCAGGGTGATATGTTAGCCATTGTGGGTGCATCAGGTTCTGGCAAATCAACGTTAATGAATATCATTGGGTTGCTGGATAAAGCTGACGGTGGTGAATATTTGCTCCGAGGTCGCAATGTTGCGGGTTTGTGTGATGATGAATTGGCTACGCTGCGCAATCAGTCAATGGGATTTGTGTTTCAACAATTTAATTTATTACCGCGCTTTAACGCCCTAGAAAATGTAGCACTGCCACTAACCTATCGCGCCAATCTCTCACCCACACAAATTAAACAGCGCGTACTTGATGCACTGGAGCGTGTCGGCATGGCCGCATATGCTGATCACCGTCCAACTCAATTATCAGGGGGTCAACAACAACGCGTTGCGATTGCTCGAGCGCTGGTAGGTGAACCGCAAGTTATTCTGGCTGATGAACCGACAGGCGCACTGGATTCAGCGACCAGTCATGAAATCATGGGGCTGTTTCTCACTTTGCATCATGAAGGACGAACATTAATTCTGGTGACACATGATGAAGAAGTGGCCTCACTATGCGCGAGACGAATCACACTGGCTGATGGTGAAATTATCAGGGAGTCCGCTCGATGAGGCTCTATAATCACGCCCAACAAGCCATGTTAAATTTGATGGCATCAAAACTACGCTCGTGTCTGGCCGTGTTGGGTATTTTGGTAGGAACGGCTGCCGTGGTCGCGTTGATCAACTGCAGTCAACTTGCAACTGAAAAAGCGTTAGCGCAATTCAAATCGTTAGGCACTGATTTATTAGCCGTATCCGCTTTTCAAAACAATGCCAAGGGCACACCGGGTGGAGGCGGGCGTGATTTTATACCTATCCAGATCTGGCGCCAGTTTCCAGCCATGATCCCCGAAATAAAACAAATAGCCCCATACAATACCGCCTATCAACCCATGAGTTTTCATGGCAAAGCCATGAATGGCGTGGTGATCGGTGCCGATGAAACATTAGCTAGCATCATCCACATCGAAATGGCGCAAGGTCGATTTGTCTCGTTTGTCGAGTCGTTTGAACACGTCTGTGTGATTGGCGATGGGCTGGCTCAGGAATTAAAACAAGTGAATTCCGACCCGCCGATAGGTCAGCAACTACGCATCGGACAAGCCCTTTATACCATCATTGGCGTAATTAAAGCCTGGAATGAAAACGGTTTTTTTAATGAAGACATCAATAAATCAGCCATCATCCCCATCAAGGGCATGGTACTGGTGAGTAAAGATGCCAAAATCAATAATGCCGTGATTTTATTAAAACCCAACAGCAATATCGACACCGTAATCGAGCGAATCAAACAACGCGTCAGTACCCAAGCCCCTAAGCTGAGCCTGTTCATGCGCAGTGCCAAACAAATTATTGCCAGCATGGAAAGCCAAGGACGAATCTTCACTCTGCTGCTGGGCGTGATTGGCGGCATTTCACTGCTGGTAGGCGGAATTGGCATCATGAATGTCATGCTGGTATCGGTCAGTGAGCGAAAAAAAGAAATCGGCATTCGTAAAGCCGTAGGTGCAAAAAACAGTGAAATTCAAGCCCTATTTCTAATGGAATCCGTGATGTTATCCCTATCAGGCGGACTACTAGGCGTCATCATCGGCTGCATCATCACCTGGATAATCGCCGCCTTCAGCCACTGGCCATTCACCATATACGCCACCCCACCCATAGCAGGCTTCGCCGTCTCCGTAGCCACCGGCATATTTTTCGGCTTCTACCCCGCCCGCCGCGCCGCACGTTTAGAGCCGATGGTGTCTTTACGTAACGAGTGACCGTCATCCGAGCCGTGTTCTCAGGTCATCTATCAAATAAATGATAAAAGACCATATACTGTTTGGGTTCACAATTTTGTTAAATTGTTCCAGCGACAAGAATCGGTGCATTTCCTTTTTATATTCCAGAGGGAGGTTCGTATCTGAAGATACTAGTGCCTCGGCTTGTTAATACGCTCCCTTAAGCTGTCGTAATTGAGTCATCACCACATTTATAACGAACCGGATTGATCACAGTCACAGAGGCGGTGTTTTTCGTTATGGGATAGCGAAAGCGAATGCTTAAGATAAATCCATCGGATCAACATCAATATTCCACCGCACGCTGTTACTAATTTTATCCGTTACCAGCCAGTGACGCATATGCGTTATGGCCGCGTGGAGTTTTTTTCTTGAGGATGATTTCATTAGCAACTGCATGCGATGGTTATCCGCTTTGCGTGCCAAGGGAGCGGGGGCTGGGCCCATTACGGTGACTTCAGCCGCATGCAAATGATCTTTAACGGCATGAAGAAACTGCAGTAATGTGGACTGATTACGGCCTTGTGCGCGCATCACCGCAAGAAAGTGATAGGGAGGCATGGCCGATTCCTGGCGCATGGTTAACAACGATTGTGCAAACGGCTCATAGCCTTTCTTGATCAGAAGATTGAGTGATGGATGTTGAGGTAGGTGCGTTTGAATGATCACTTGACCGGGGAATTCCGCTCGACCTGCTCGACCCGCGACCTGAGTTAATAACTGGCCCAAACGCTCCAATGCGCGAAAATCTTGATTATAAAAACCATTATCCGTATCCAACACAACCACTAGCGTTAATCGAGGGAAATGATGGCCTTTGGCTAACATTTGTGTGCCTATGATCAATTGCGCTGCACCGGCGCTGATCTGACCCAGGCATTCATCCAACGCTTGCTTTTTGCTGACCTCATCGCGGTCAACGCGTAAAATTGCGGTGTCAGGGAATTGGGTAGCTAAATAATCATAAACACGTTGCGTGCCAATTCCAACCGGTAACAACTCACGACCTTGGCACGCTGGGCATTGTCTCGGCACCGTTTGAGTCAAACCACAGTGGTGGCAGATTAGGCGATTAATGCCTCGGTGTAGCGTCAAATGGCTGTCACATGCACGACAATCTGCCATCCATCCACATTGATGACACAGCAGAACGGGTGAAAAACCCCGGCGATTGATAAAGACGAGCACCTGATTTTGTTGTTGCAGGTGATCATTAATCGTGGCAAGCGTGGAGCTAGCTAACCCATGCTGCAATACCTGATTTCGAATATCCAGTATTTGAAAATGTAACGGTGTACTGGCTAGCGCTTTTTGATTCAACGTTAATAACGTGTATTTTTTTACGGCGCAATTATGCAGGCTTTCAAGACTCGGTGTGGCAGAACCTAAAATAATCGGAATATTCGCAGTATGAGCACGCATCAAGGCTGTATCACGAGCAGAATACCGTACTCCATCCATTTGCTTTAATGATGAATCATGTTCTTCATCAATGACAATCAAGCCTAGTGCAGGCATGGGCGTAAAGATCGCAGAGCGCGTGCCAATGACCAGTCTGATTTCTCCAGCACTGGCCAATTGCCATGCCTGTTGGCGCTCAGTGTCGTTTAAATGCGAGTGAATGACGGCCATGGGTTCACGAAAACGTGCGGTAAAGCGCGCCAGCAATTGTGGAGTCAAACCAATTTCAGGAACCAAGATCAATACTTGTCGGCCTGCCGCTAAAACCTGTGCGATGACGTGCAAATACACTTCGGTTTTGCCACTGCCTGTCACGCCTTGCAATAGAAAGCATTGATAAGATTGCAAACACTCGGTGATGACGTGCACCGCCAGATCTTGTTCTTTGTTTAACGGTAAGGGTTCATCTGGCTCACCGCAAAGCAGGACAGGTTTGATGATTTGTGCGCTCATCACCAGGATGTCATTTGTGACTAATGCATTAAGTTGAGCCGAACTAAATCCCGCCTGCAAGATGATTTTTTTTGATACAGGGAGGGTTTGTGTCGCAATAAAATCAATCAAAGCATGTTGCCGAGAAGCTTTTGCACCCAGTTGTTGATGAGCCTGTTCAGAGGCCATCGCCAAATGAAAATGCTCACATGTTAGCAAGCGACATGCATCACCGCGCCGGTATTGTTTCGGCAAGGCCAATGGGATCACTTCTGACAGTGGCGATTGATAATAACGGCTCATCCATTGGCAAAGTGCCAACATGTCAGCAGACAGCAACGGGCTATCATCGATCACTGTGGTAATGGATTTAAGCTTAATCGCATCATTATCAGGCGCACCCTGCCCCACGACCACGCCCAAGCGGGTTTTATTACGAAACGGCACCCAAACTCGGGCACCCATCTGAGGCTCAATATCGCCAGCCGTGTAATCGAAAAAATCACGGTTAGTGTGGGGGATACTGATTTTAAACACCGATTTCATTCAGCACGTTGCCATGAATGGCTAGCCGATTGTCCCGGTGCTGAAAACACTTTCACAACGATCGTTTCAATCCGATGGCGAGTCAGCTCTTCGCTATCTTTAATCAATTCATTCACAAACCAGCGTGATAATTCCTCAACCGTGATATTGGTTAATGGCATCAACGTCACGTCTTCTTTCAAAAAAGGTATTTTTTTGTGGTTGAACGTGAAGTAATAATATTCATCATCTTCAGCGTATTCCAAAAATGGTGAGAACTGAGGCATCAAAAACGTTTGATTCACATGTTGGCACAAGTCATGAATCCGTCTTTTATAATAGCGATAATCAAACGTCATGCCATTGTCCTCAACCCATGTGCTTAACGCCAAATACACGCAATACATATGACCATGCAAAGGCTCTCGGTCTGTTGCGGAAAAAATCGTAGTGTGGCCGGCAGAAAACTTCATGGATTCTTTTTGTAGTTCTACGGTGGTCAGGTATCGGGACATA
>CAMDBQ010000080.1 GCA_945889365.1 Legionella genomosp. 1
CGCAAGGCAATAACCAGCATCCTAGGTTATTTTAATGAGCTGGACGAAGAAAAATCAAAGCTGAGTACGCTGGCAGGTGATTTGATTTCTTTCGATAAAGCCTTATCGCTGTCCGAAAAGACAGGATTTTATAAATACTGTCTCAATGAATTAAAAACGGATGGGTTGCTGTCACGCGGGAAGCACCAGATTCCACCGGCTTACCAGCAACAATTCCAATTGCTGGTACAAACCCTCACCCAGACTCAATCCATTGAAGCGTTTGAACAGTTCATGGAAATTACAAATGAGCGAGTATCAAACGGCACCAGTCAAGGCGCTAATAGCATTTCAAAATGTGATTTCCTTTTAAAAAAGCTCTATCCAAGCCTTCTGAAAAAAGGGATCGCTCCTAAAGAAGCGTTTCAATTTGCTGGCGATCTGGTTTGCAGTAGTCCTGTCGAACAGCTTCAGTGTCCTCAAGATTTAGATGAAGTAAAACTGAAACAACTCATGGGAGAGCTGGATGAAAAAATTGGGGCACTCTATGAATCCAAGACAATTACAACGGAAGAGTTGGAAAAATTAAGACAAAATATCGATAAAATTAAAGCACTGATACCGAATGGTTCACCGTTGTTCAAAGATTGCCAAACAACCATAGGTGCTACGGATAGCGAGTTAAATAAAAAACAAGACACGTCAACCATTAACAAAATCAAGCTTTTTTTCAGTTCCTTTGGCGCTGAATCTCCGGAAACACTATTGTGGAAAGCAGGACTCCAAAAGCTGAAAAACCGTTTTCCCCCTGATGTCCCAAAGGCCTTCGACTTTCGAGAAGTAGCACAGCAACTTCATCAGAAAAAAAAGGAATTCATTGGAAAATATAGCAATCTTTCAGTGCGTGCAGATTATTTCCTCACCAAGGCTTTAAGGATTTACCCAGAGGATCCAGATAAAAATTATGAAACGTTCAGTAAATTAGTTAACCAACTTATCGCGTTAGACTCTCAAAATCTGGTCATGAGCCTTATGTATCATTATGCCAATGCGCAACCCGATCGAGGGGTTGAAGATCTGGCTGAATTGTTAAGCCTGAACGAATTTCAGGCATTAGACAGTGAAGATAAAAATAACATCATCAGTGCAATGGTCACTCAAATGAATAATGGTGTTGACTGCAAGAAAGAAACCATTGTTTCACTCATCAAATTTGTTCACGCGAACAAAGAAAATGCCACAGTGTCACGCTACTTGCATAACTACTATCAACATGCTCCATACCCAAGCTTGCCAACGTTCATGGCTTGGACAGCCCCTCCTTGTGACGATGAAACTATCCAGGAAAAATATGGTTCCTTTGATAAATATCCTTGTGCATTGGGTGGGCATGACGGACGTGAAACGGAAAATGGATTTAAACTGGGTTTCGCCCGGTCTCAATTAACATTGATGAGCCCTGAGGTCAACAGCATTTTTGATAAAGCCTATCTTAGTCAAATCGAAACAGGTGCCATAGAGGCAAAAAACTTATCAACAGAAGCCATTTTAAGCAAACTCCATACGTTTAAAGGTCAAAAGCTTAAAAACCACATTGAACTGGTCATGTATAGCATCGAACTTTTACATCGATGCAAGGGCCAACCCCCTGAATTTATTGGACACTTGCAAAAACCAGGGCGTTCATTTGAATTAAATACCACACAAATTCTTGCCATTCTCGCCATGCTTGAAACGGGTCAAAAAGTCAACGCGGAAATAGGAACAGGGGAAGGAAAATCGCGTATTATGATGATCCTGAATGCTTGTCAGTTTCTTAAAGGCAAGACCACTGATTTTATTACGAGTAATCTAGCACTCGCAGAACGCGATTACCTTGAAGCGCTTCCATTATTCAATTCTCTGGGCGCTAACGTTAGTTTCATTACAGCAACCTCTAGAATTGAAGATTATCAAGTGGGTGGGATCAATGTTTCAGATCCAATTAACATGTGTCAATTTCGTAACAAAGCGCTTAGCAAGCAAAGATCGCAGGATGTTCTGGATTCAAAACCACAAAACAGATCGCTATTATTGGATGAAGGTGACGTGACCTTCTTTGATGTATCAAGCAATAAAGCCAATTATTCCACTAAAACAAGTCAGCTGAATATCGATATTTTGCCTTTGTATCCCATGTTGATGGATTTTTTTGCACAGGAAGGCACTGAAACATTGTATTGGGAAGACAAAATCAAATGTAATCAATGCTTGTTAGCGGCAATTAAAACTAAAAATCCAGGTCTATTCACGATTATCAAGCAAGTTCCAGTTTCTGAACTGGAAAAATGGCAAGATGCAGCTTATGGTGTACGCCATGATCTCAAATATAATGTCCATTATAGTATTGTTACCGACGCAACAGTGCCTACTGCTTTGGGGGAGCGAAAAGTTGCAGCAGCAATGTGTCGTATCGGGAATCGAATCAATGAGCAAGCTATTTTCCCTAATCATTGGCAACAATGTTTGCATGCCGAATTAAATCGGCTTATTAAAAACCCTAAGCAAGAGCCGCAAACTGATGATGCCAAACTTAAAGAGGCACTTAAATCCTGTCAAAAATTAAAACGAAGTTTCCATCTTTCACCCGTCAGAGAAACATCCTATACGGCCTCATCTGACTCAATGCTACAGCATTATAAGGAAGGAAGTCTGCTTGCTGTCACGGGATCAGCAGGGATCGGGCTGGAAAAATATGAGGCAGAGACTAATTATGGAACCAAAAGTATTGTTGTTCCGAGACATCAAGGGCTACACCGAGTCGACAGGCCTATAAAAATTAACGACGACGAAGATAAACAATTGGATGCTTTGGTTGAGCACATTTTGAAATCACGAGAGAAAAAACAACCTATTCTCTTGATGTGTAAAGATGATAATCAATCACAGGAATTTTATGACAAATTAAATGATCGCCTGAAACAGCATAAAAAAAATGGCCTACCCAATCTTACTCGTATCGATGCTGCTAATTATCGTAATGGACAGACTCCAACGGCAAAATTCCTCAAGGAACGTGGTGGCGAGCCTGGTCAAGTCATCGTCACAACAGAACTGCTTGGACGTGGTATTGAATATGAACTTAAGGGCGCGGCGAAACAATCAGGACTGAAAGTGCTCTTGACCTCCCTGCCTAAAACATGGCGTGATTATCTTCAGGCTGTTGGGCGTAGTGGCCGGTACGGACAAGTGGGTGAAACACAAATGGTGCTCAATCTCAGGCAATTAAAACAAGAGTTTGGCATCGACAGGTTTAACAGGAATTTCTATGCCAATCCCGAGGCATTCATCATGCGCTTGCAACTGTTTGCAACGTTCACCCAAACACTGCATCGCTTGTTCAATAAATCATTTGATGATCTCTTGACAAACTATACGCATCATTACGATTATAGCATGACAAAAACACAAGGAAATACCGGGCAATGGGGCGAGTTTTTAAAACAATATCAACAAAGTAAAGGCATCGCTCAAACAGCAATTTTGAATCAATTGGAACAAGTTAGCCCTAATATTGATCTAATTGAAAAAGCATTGGCCGAACATGAACAACGCATTGCAGCCCTGTGGCTGGACCGATTCAAAACAACACTTGAATTGAAAATACAAAAACCTGATTTGTTGGATCAATGGGTAACAACAATGAAGGGTCTGCAAGATGCCGATAAAACGATAATAGAAACACGGCACGTAACAGTGATCGATGCCTATGATTCTGAGCATGCAGGTCGTACGGCCATCTTCAAGAGCCCCCCCAACTTAAGTCGGTGGCGTGATAATTTTCGAGCCTGGTCTCGTGGGGAAGGTTTATTATTTCCTAATTTTCATGCCTGGTGGATTGGCGAATTATCAACCAGAAACTATCTCAGTCAACTGCCTCTTTTTAATTTTATATTATCTCCTGTAGAAGAGGAGACTCGCGTGAAATCGCAAGTTAACGCCTCGCATGCAGCAATCTGGAAAATTCTCAATCAAAACAAAGGTGGTTCTACTGTGAAATCTCAAGAAAAAATTGCAGATAATCTTAGTAATGACCTGGATGATGGTGAAAAGCACAGCCCAGACTGGGGCAAGGGCCGTGAAATTTCAATCGAGGAGATAAAAGACCTGCCTAACGAGATAAACCAGCATGATGAAACAAAACATCCACCCGGGATGCTTTGATTTTAAGAGCATCAGAGGCAAATAATAACGATTATTATTTGCCTAACAGCAACCCAAGTGTAATCCCTCAGCGCTAACTGAGATCCGCTGTAAAACAACTAACACCCATGATGAATTAGGCCAGCACCAAACCGCGCTTTTTAAATCCACGATGTAAGTAATGAGCAACAAATAACATGATGACACCAAATAAACAGGCAATAACGCCCATGTTTTGGTAATAGTGTTGGTAGATTGCCAGGCTTTGTATTGGCGATGTGATGTTGTCAGGAATGGCTACCCAATGGGCGATGCGGCCCGATAAGGTATTTGATAATGAACAGCCTAAATACCATGCGCCCATTGCAAAGCCCAATGCTTTGTTATCGCAGTAGAGACCTATCATACTTAAACCAATGGCACTGACCCACAATTCAGCTAACGTGATTAAAACATAGGTTACAGCAATGTAGTTGCCGTTGATAATACCATGGTCGCCAAACCGTGCAGCAACGGCAATAAGCAATAGCGAGAAACCCGCCAGTAACGTGCCGCAGGCAAATTGCCATGGAATGGAAAACTGTGGAAATCGTTGATAAAAACGTGGCAATTGTAAACCGATGGCGATGATTAATAGTGGGTTAAGCATTTGATATTGTGCCGGAGAAATCAGAAAACCAAACAGGTGTAAATTCGAGTTGTTTTTGGCAAACAATACCAATGTACTGTTCATTTGATTGTAAATCACGAAAAATACAATGGCTTCGATGATTAACAGGATGGCAATTGATTGTTTATAACGAGGCTCTCCAGATAATTTGAAGGTTTTGGCTAAAAACCAGATGATGCCCAGCGCACACCCAACTGAAATGATAATCATGGCAAACATAATGTGTGAATAGGCAAAGAGTGTAAATAAATAGAGACCGACTAAGTATGCAACCAATCGGAACATAGCAGATAAAGACAAAGGAAACGCATCTTTTCCACACGCGACATTATCATATAAGGCATACCGATAAGCAAAATTGAGTGCCGCAATGGATTTACCAGCAAACACCAACGCCAACACAGACAATGGACCGTATCGACTATCCAATAATCCCGGTGCTATCAAGGCGGCTAACAATGCGCCTACATTGATGGCCATGTAATAAAACGTCATGGCTGATTTAGCTTTAACCGCATCGTCAGAATAAATTCGTGAAACCATGCCGGATGCGGTACCCATTAACAGTGAACTGGATGCGGGAATAAGGGCGTAGGCTGCAAGAAACAAATAATCACCCTGTGTGGGAATAGTGTATCCACTTAGCATCACCAGCAAATAAGCCATTGCCAAAAGTACGCTGCCGAGCAATATACTGCGTCGTAATCCCAGAACGCTATCAGCCATGTAACCACCCAAAATAGGCATCAAATAACCCGTTGCTTGACTCACCCCAAGGAATGCATATGCCTTGGCTTGGTCATAGCCCAATCCTTGCGCAATCAGTGGTCGGGTTAAAAAAAGAATGAGGATGATATTCAAAGCATAAGATGAAAACTGGCTCCAAAAGGTAATCATCACGATGTTGGTGGTTTGTTTTTTTTGAAGATCAAATAATGGCAAGGCGTTTGTGATGGTTTTATACATATGTGGTTCCGTCTTGAATGGTTGGATATCCTGCTTGTACTATACTTCGCTCAGTCATGGGTAATCAAGCTTCTGTTTCACTATTATATTTGATATATGGATCTCCAGCAAAATATGCGGTTCGATACCACGGTTAAACGAAGGGTTATTACCTCATGAACACACGCTTCGTGGCTCACAATGCGCATCTCGAAAATTCAGGCCGCTGTGAAGTGGATGGGTGACGTTGCATAAGCTAAAGCGGCAACGGCTGCATGTAAAAAGACTCATTACTTAGGTGGGGCCGTTAAGATCACTGCCTAATCGCGCGCGAATGAAACCCCTTCTTGACGAATTGCCTTATGCAGGGCCTCATTTGTTAATGCCTGTAAGTGCAGAATATCAAACGTATAAATAATCGGTAAATCATCCACGGCATTCCAGATTTGTGAAAATTCGCGGCTTGTCATATCTGGTGCATCAATTGCAATGTCGATATCTGAACCCTGCCGATAATCTCCACGCGCTCTGGAACCATATAAAATAATTTTTGTCACCCCGGGAAAGCCAAAGCAGGTATTTAATATTTGCGTCCAGATTGCCTCCTCTATCCCGTATTCATTCATGATAGCTGGCTGAGTGTTTTTTCAAGTGCTTTAAATAATGTTGTAGCGTCTTTTTTTAACCAGGTATAAATATCATCCGCTAATTTTTCGTCATAAGTATGGGTGGTTAAATTCCTTTTTACATGGAGCTCACCCCAGCCTTTTGCATCGGTTATCAATCCTTGTTGATAAGCTATTTTTAATGTCTCTTTGGCGTTCAGTGCGCTCAGATCAATGGTTGCCAAATAAGCTTTCAGGGTATTCCAGGCGAGTTCATAAGTAAATTCAAAGCGTTGAATAGCGGCATCGCGCACATATTCCGAGAAGGGTGCATTGAGGGCTTTTTCCAGTTGTCCCAATGCTCGTTTAAAGGCC